>CAZBIG010000096.1:0-8958 GCA_964491865.1 uncultured Neomegalonema sp.
GGCACGTGAACCCGACCGGGCGCTTCGTGATAGGCGGTCCCGACGGCGACGCGGGTCTGACCGGGCGCAAGATCATTGTCGACACCTATGGCGGCGCCGCGCCCCATGGCGGCGGCGCTTTCTCCGGGAAAGACCCGACCAAGGTCGACCGGTCGGCCGCGTACGCCGCGCGCTATCTGGCGAAGAACCTGGTCGCCGCCGGGGTCGCCGAGCGCTGCTCGGTGCAGCTGTCCTACGCGATCGGCGTGCCCGAGCCGTTGGCGATTTATGTCGAAGACTATGGCACGGGCAGCGCGCCCGCCGCCGATGTCGAGCGCGCTCTGCGCGAGGTCATGTCGCTGACCCCGCGCGGCATCCGCACGCATCTGCAGCTCAATCGTCCGATCTATCGGCGCACCGCGGCCTATGGCCATTTCGGGCGCGCGGCCGAGCCCGATGGCGGCTTCTCGTGGGAGAAAACCGACTTGGCCGCCTCGATCCGGCAGGCGCTGAAGCTCTAAGGGCGCCGCACCGCAAGCCGTACCGGTCAATTGGTCGGTGTTTGTTTGCGGACGCGAAAGTAATAGAGGAGGGCGCGGTTGTCCTCCTCGCTTAACGCGGACACGCTCATCTGGATCGCCGGGTTATCCGACGTTTTCTTGAGCGTTTGAAACCGCTCTTCAAAGGTCGCGTAAGGGATCGACCAGATGTCCGGAATGCCGGAGCGCCGGGCGGCGTCTTCCGGTCGGGCGCGATGGCAGGAGAAACACTGCCGCGCCAAGAACGCGCCGTACTCGTAGAGTTCGGGATCAGCCGGCGCCGCGGTCTGCTGCGCGCTGGCGGCGTGCAGAAGACCGCTCGTCGCCCCGAGCGCAGTCGCGCCGAGGACAGATGCGAGCGCGACGGCCGCCCGGCTGGCTGATCGTCTCATGGGGGCCTCATGCCTTGGAACGCGCGGGGGAGACGCCGGCGCGCGTCCCGCCAAGCAATCTCTTAAGCGCGGCGATGCAACGCAACAACACCGGAAGTTATCGCTTCCGGTGTCTCGGGCAACTGCGTACTGCTGCGGGTGTCGCGCGGAACGCCGATCCATGCGCGGCGCTGATGGGCGGGACGGATCAATGCGCAGGCGCGGTCACCAGACGCGATCCGAGCCACGGCGGGCGGCCGCCGGAAGCGGGCTCAGCCGACGCGCTTTTGGCGGGCTGGCCGCAGGCGCCTTGGCGGCGCCCGCCTTGGCGCAGGCGTCGGCGAGGGTTGTGGTCGTCGGGGCCGGCGCGGGCGGCGCCACTGCGGCCCGCTATCTGGCGCAGAACGGCAAGGCGCTGTCGGTCACCCTGGTGAACGAAAGCGACGCCTACACCAGCTGCTTTTTCTCGAACCTCTATCTCGCCGGGTTTCGCTCGCTGTCTTCGCTGACGCACGACGTCGCGGAGTTCGCGCGGCGTTACGGCGTCGCGTTTCGGCAAGGCCGGGCCGTCGAGATCGACCGGTCTCGGCGGCGCGTGGTTTTGGGCGACGGGACGGTCCTGCCCTATGACCGCCTGGTGTTGTCGCCAGGGATCGGCATCCGCTTCGACGCCTTTGACGGCTACGACCGCCAGGCGGCGGCGCGCATGCCGCACGCCTATCGCGCGGGGCCCCAGGCGCGGGCGCTGCGGCGCTATCTGACGACGATGCGGCCAGGCGGTCTGTTCGTGATCGCCCCGCCGCCGAACCCCTATCGCTGCCCGCCCGGGCCGTATGAGCGGGTCTCGATGGCGGCCAACCTGTTCAGCCGCGTCAATCCGCGCGCCAAGATCTTGGTGATCGACGCCAAGGACAGCTTCGCCAAGCGCGAGCTGTTCCTCGAGACCTGGCGCGATTCCTATCCCGGCATGGTCGAGTGGCTGCCGGCGTCGCTGAGCGGCGGGATCGCCGCGGTGCGCGCCGACGAGATGACGCTGATCACCGGCGACGGCGAGCGTTTGACGGCCGACGCCGCCTGCGTGATCCCGCCCCAGACCGCCGCCTTCATCGTGGTCTCGAGCGGCCTCGCCGACGCCAGCGGCTGGGCGCCGGTGGACGGACGCACCATGCGCTCGACGATCGACGACGCCGTCTACATCCTCGGCGACAGTTCAAAGGCGGGGGACATGCCGAAATCGGCCTTCGCGGCGAACAGCCAAGCGCATGTGGTCGATCTGGCCGTGCGCAGCGATCTCGAAGGGTCGCGGCTGTTCCCAGCGCGGTATCGCAACACCTGCTGGAGCTTTCTCGACTATCAGAACGTCGTCAAAATCGGCGCGAACTACCGCGCCGAGGGGTCTGAGATCAGGCGCACCGACGGCTTTGTGAGCGAGCTCGGCGAGACGGCGGCGGTGCGTCTGGAGAACGCGCTCGAGGCGAACAGTTGGTACACGTCGATCACGGCCGATATGTACAGCTGACCGGACGGATCGCGCGCGTCGCTTCGGCGAGGGGGTCGGGGAAAGGCATGTCGAACGCGATTTTCAGGCTCGCCGCGGTTGTCCTCGGGGCCGCTGTCGCGCTCGGCGCCGCGGCGCAGCCCGTCGACCTGTCCGAACGCGCCTACGAGGCCGAGCGCCGCGCGCGGACCGGGCAGTGGGTGGTGATCAGCAACCACTTCCGCCATTCGGATAATTGCACCAGCGACGGCTGCATCCTGATGGGGCCGACCGACGACCGAGACGCCTGCGAGGCGTGGTCGCGTCAGTACAATCGCGTCGATCCGCTCGACCACACCCGGTGCATCGAGGCGCGGTTTTACACCGACGGCGCGTACTGACGCCCGTCTTGGGCCTTGATCGACGGCCCGTCTCGCCGCGTCGCAGCTGGCGTCGGTCTTGCAGCGCGCGCCCCGACCGAAGAAGAGGGGCGACGCCGCCATGACCGACGAGAACATTCTGCTGCACGCCGAAATTCGCGACGACACGGGCCCGGCGCTCGACCCGGAGCGGCACGAGCCGAAGCCCGCCGGCGCGCTGGCCAAGGCGCTGTGCGACGCGCTGGTCGAGGCCTATCGCGAGCAGGAGAACGCCCGTCCCGAGACACTGGCCATCGCCGCGCAGACATTGCTCGAGACGCTGCTGTCCGGCTTCGAAGCTGAAGGCGTCGGCACCGCGCGGATGCGGATCGCGCTGGCCAACAGCGTTTTGTCGAACGGCCACGCCGCGGTGACGATCGACAAGGCCGAGGCGCGCCCGCCGCGTTTCGTCACCCCCGCGAACGCGCGGCTGCACTGACCGCGCGAGATCGCGGCGGCGCGGGCCGCCGAACCGAGGCCGGCGCCTGCGGCTTCCGGCTATCCGAGCGGCGCGGCGGCCTTCTCGATCAGATCCAGCCCCTGAGCGACGCAGACCCGGCGCCATGCGCGATCGGCCGGCGCGAACGTCTCTAACAGCGCCGATTTGGTCCAGGCGTGCTCGGCGTCGGGACGTCCCCAATGGTGCGCGCGGTTCTCCGCGCGCAGCGCCTGCAGGACGCGCGCCGGCGGATAGGTGCCGAACTCGGCCGTCATCAGCCGATAACGGGTCGCCGGAAACCGGCTCGGGACCCAGTCGTCGATCAATCCGCGCGCCGGATAAGCGACGCCGCTGCGGCTTTCGCGCTCGTCCACTCCGCTCACGGCGCCCTCGCCGAACCGCGCCGTCAGCGCCGCGGCTTCGGTCGCGTCGGGCGGGGAGCGACGCCCGAGCAAAAGCTTGTAGGCGCCCTTCGGACCGAGCCCGGTGTGAAAATCGAGATGCAGGGCGGTGGCCGGCGCGCCGACCCAGTCGACCAGACGCGCGCCGAGAATCTCTTGGGTCGCGCTTGGGGCGTGGCCGCCGAAAAACATCGCCTTCGGATATTCGTACTGTCCGATCGGCAGCGTCATCCGGAGCCGCGTCAGACCCCGACGGGCGATCGCCGAGAGCATCTCGAGCGGGAACGGGTCGGGCCAGGCCGGCGGCGTGCTGGGGTTCAGCCAACCGATCAGCTCAAGATAGGTTTCGGGAATCTCCGGCCGCGGCGCGTCGGCGGGCATGAAGCTGCGGTTGAGATCGACATTGTCTTCGTTCCACCGGCGCCGCCACGCGAAGCCGAAGGGGTTGAGCGCGTGGATCAAGACGACCGTCGCGTCCGACAGGCGCTCGAGCCGGCGGGCATCGGCCAACAGCGCCCGTTGGACCGCCGACCCGAAGAAGCCTTCGACGCCGTGCAAACCGCTGGTCGCCACCACCGCGTGATCGCCGGATCCGCGCCGCACGGCGGCGTCGATGGCCAGCCTTTCGCCCGCCGGGCCCCGACCGTCGATCTCCGCCCAGTCGAGATCGAACCCCGCCGCGTCGGCCTCGCGGCGGAACAGGTCGCGCGCGAAGCGGTAGCTGTCGACGAAAAACGCGGCCCCGTCCAACTGCGGACGCCTAGAGATTGTCTTCGGCCGCCATGCCCATGACGTGATAGCCGCCATCGACGTAGATCACCTCGCCGGTGGTGCCTCGGCCGAGATCCGACAGGGCGTAAAGCGCCGCGCCGCCGACGTCGGCCAAGCTGGCGTTCCGCCGCAACGGCGCGTTGTCGGCGGTCTCTTTATAGACTTTGCGGGCCCCGCCGATCGCCGAGCCGGCGAGCGTGCGCATCGGGCCAGGCGACACCGCGTTCACCCGAATGCCGTCCGGCCCGAGATCGAAGGCGAGGTACTTCATGCTCGCTTCGAGCGCCGCCTTGGCGACGCCCATGACGTTGTAGTTCGGCATGACCCGCTCGGAGCCGAGATAGGTCAGCGTCACCATTCCGCCGCCCTGCGGCGCGGCGTCGGTCGCGCGCATCAAGGGTTGCGCGCGCCGCGCCAGATCTGTGAATGAAAAGCAGCTGATCTCCATCGTCCGAAGGAAGTTCTCGCGCGACGTATTCATGTATCTGCCGCGCAACTCCTCTTTATCGGAATAAGCAACTGCGTGAACCAGGAAGTCCAGACGACCCCAGCTTTTGTCAATTTCTTCGAACAGCCGATCCATGCTGGCGGGATCGAGCACGTCGGCGTCGACCACCAGCTCGGCGCCCAAGCTTTCGGCCAAGGGCTTCACGCGACGCCCGAAGGCCTCGCCCTGATAGCTGAAGGCCATTTCGGCCCCGTGCTGATGCAGGGTCTGCGCAATGCCCCAGGCGATGGAGTGGTTGTTCGCGACGCCCATCACCAGGCCGCGACGGCCGGACATCAAGCTGGAAGCCGATCCGCGCGCGGCCTCGGCGGTCTCGTCGGCGGCGCTGTCGGAACCGCGGGGGCTGCCGGTCATCGGGACGCTCCAAAAGGGCGCCGGGCGCGCGCGCGCCGGCTCAGGTCAGACGTGATGCCGGGAAAACACCAATGTCGCATTGGTGCCGCCGAAGCCGAAGCTGTTGCTCATGACGGTTTCGAGCTTCGCGTCGTCGATGCGGCTGCGCACCACGCCGTCCTTCTCGAACTCCGGGTCGAGCGTTTCAACATTCGCCGACGCGGCGATGAAGTCCTGCTGCATCATCAGCAAGCAATAGATCGCTTCTTGAACGCCGGTGGCGCCCAGGCTGTGGCCGGTGAGCGACTTGGTCGAGCTGATCCGCGGCGGCCGGCCTTCCGCATAGTCCGCCGCGAACACCTCGCGCACCGCCTCGATTTCGCGGACGTCGCCGATCGGCGTCGAGGTGCCGTGCGCGTTGATATAGTCGACGCGCACCCCCGCGGGCAGCGAGGCGAGCGCTTGGCGCATGCAACGCACGGCCCCTTCGCCCGAGGGCTGGACCATGTCGAAGCCGTCCGACGTCGCGCCGTAGCCGGTCAATTCGCCGTAGATGTTGGCCCCGCGGGCGATCGCGCGCTCGCGCTCTTCGAGAACGACCACCCCGCCGCCGCCCGCGATGACGAACCCGTCGCGGCCCTCGTCATAGGCGCGCGAGGCTTTGTCGGGCGTCTCGTTGTATTTCGAGGACATGGCCCCCATCGCGTCGAACAGATTCGAGAGCGTCCAGTCGAGCTCTTCTCCGCCGCCTGCGAACATCACGTCCTGCTTGCCCCATTGGATCAGCTCGGCGGCGTTGCCGATGCAATGCGCCGAGGTCGAGCAGGCCGACGTGATCGAGTAATTCACGCCCTTGATCTTGAAGGGCGTCGCCAACGTGGCCGAATTCGTCGAGGACATGGCGCGCGGAACCATAAAGGGCCCCACGCGTCGCGGCCCTTTCTCGCGCGTGATGTCCGCGGCGGCGACCAGGTTCTTGGTCGACGGGCCGCCCGACCCCATGATGAGCCCGGCGCGTTCGGAGCTGACCTCGTCCTCGGCGAGGCCCGCGTCCTGGATGGCCTGCTCCATCGCGATGTAGTTCCAGGCCGCGCCGTCGCCCATGAAGCGGCGGACGCGCTTATCGATCATCGCGTCGATGTCGACCTTGGGCGCGCCGTGGACCTGGCAGCGAAAGCCGAGCTCGGCGTACTCCGGCGCGAAGCTGATGCCCGAGGCCCCTTCGCGCAGCGACGCGGCGACCTCTTGGGCGTTCGATCCGATGGACGACACCACGCCGATGCCGGTGACGACGACCCGTCTCATGCCAAAGCCTCCCAGGCGCGGCCGCGCGCGTCGCGGCGCCGGCGCCGTTTCTCCCCGATCCCCGCGCGACGCCCTTTCAGGACGCCGCCTCGGCCGCGTCCTGCTGGAACAGCCCGACGCGCATGTCCTTGGTGGTGTAGATCACTTCGCCGTCCGCCTCGAGCTGGCCGTCGCCCACGCCCAGAACCAAACGCCGCATCACCACCCGTTTCACGTCCACGGTGTAGCGCACCAGAGAAACGTTGGGCAGGACCATGCCGCTGAACTTGACTTCCCCGACCCCGAGCGCGCGGCCTTTGCCGGGCGCGCCGAGCCACCCCAGGTAAAACCCGAGCATCTGCCAGAGCGCGTCGAGCCCCAGGCAGCCGGGCATCACCGGGTCGCCGAGGAAATGGCATTCGAAGAACCACGCGTCTTTCTTGACGTCGAGCTCCGCGACCATCCGGCCCTTATCATGCGCGCCGCCGGTCTCGGTGATCTCGGTGACCCGATCCATCATGAGCATGGGCGGCGCCGGCAACTGCGCGTTTCCCGGCCCGAACAGCTCGCCTCGAGCGCAGGCGAGCAAGTCTTCGTAGCTGTAGCTGGACTGTTTCGCCATGCCGTTTCCCAAAGGCGTCGCCGTCTCGGCGCCGGACCGTCGCCTGCGCGCGCGGCGAGCGCGCCGTCGGCTCGGCGTCCCGTCACGGCGCGGCGCAGCGTGCCGTGAACGCTGTTCATCGTTGCGTCGGAGATCGGAGTTAGCATCGCGCCCGGAGCGGCGCAATGGGGCGAGCCGTCAAGCCCGGGGCCGGCCAAGCCCGCGCGGCGACGGGCCGCCCGCCGCAAACGCGCCAAGCCGCGCCGACGGCCGCCGCGCGCGCCTCGGCGGCCGGCAATCGGCGATTATTCAAAGATTTCTGACGGGTCCACGCCCCAGAGCTGCTCTTTGGCGGCCCAGCCCGCGACCCCGTAGCCCTCGAGGCGGCACCAGGACAGACCGCAGCCCTGCAACCGCATCGGGCTGGCCGCTTCCAACCGGGCGATCGCGCCGGCGCGCGCGTCCGGGGCCCGGCGGATGGCGGCCGAGTCGCGCTGGGCGATCGCATAGCGCGCGCCGGTGAGCATGACGCTGTGGATCCAGCCGCGCGCGCCGTCATGCAGTTCGACTCGCCGCCAGGGGCCGTACTCGCCAATGATCCGCACGGGCAGATGGCGCTGCGTGAGCTCCCACGCGACCGCATATTGTTGGCCGGGCCCGCGCCGCATGAAGGCGAGGCTCGCTTTCAGCGCCGCGTAACGGGGCAGTTTTTCGCCGCTGAACGGCCCGGTGACCGCGGGTGCCGCAGGCGCGAACAGCGTCGCCGCCAGCACCGCCAATGCTGCGCGAGCGAACAGGCTTCGCGCAAGGTCAAGGCAGATCCGAGCCGTTTTTTGGAATTTTCTGTCGCGTTTCACGTTTTTGACCTTCCCCGAAAGCGCGGCTCTCTGGTATGCGCAGGCGACGCGGCGGCGCAGCGCGCCGGCCCTGCGCAGCCCTGTCGCCGCGGACAGTGTCGGCGCCGTCTTTACCGAAGCGTGAACGCGCGCGTTCTCCGCGGGCGGTCAGGCCCCGATCGCCGTCGAAAGCCGCCTTGGCCGCCCGCGCCCGGGCCCGCCTGCAGAGTGACCGATGATGAGCCCAGCCGATTCTTCCGAGCGTTCCTCGCCCCGGTCCCGCGTCGAGAACCCGCGCGTGGTTCTGACCCGGCGCTTGCCCGAACCGGTCGAGGCGCGCCTGAGCGAATTGTTCGACACGTCGCTAAGCGTCGACGACGCGCCGATGAGCCGCGCGCAGCTGGTCGAGGCGATGCGCGAGGCCGACGTGCTGGTGCCGACCGTCGGCGACCAGATCGACCAGGCGATGCTCGCCCAGGCCGGCGAGCGGTTGCGGCTGATTGCGAATTTCGGCGCGGGCTTCGACCATATCGACGTCGAGACCGCCCGCCGACGGGGCGTGCTGGTGACCAACACGCCGGGCGTGCTGACCGAAGACACCGCCGACATGACCCTGGCGCTGATCCTCGCGGTGCCCCGACGGCTGCCGATGGGCCTGAAGCTGATGGACGAGGGCGCTTGGGAGGGCTGGTCGCCGACCTCGCTGCTCGGCCGCCGCGTGGCCGGCAAACGCCTGGGCGTCATCGGCATGGGGCGGATCGGGCAGGCCGTGGCCCGGCGCGCCGCGGCCTTCGGCGTCGAGATCCACTACCACAATCGCCGGCGGCTGAACCCGCGGATCGAAGATCAGTTTGGCGCGACCTATTGGGAAAGCCTCGACCAGATGCTCGCCCGCATGGACATCGTGTCGGTGAACTGTCCGCACACGCCCGCGACCTATCACCTGCTGTCGGCGCGCCGGCTCAAGCTGCTCAAGCCCACCGCCTATATCGTGAACACC
>CAZBIG010000097.1:0-8946 GCA_964491865.1 uncultured Neomegalonema sp.
GCACCGTCTGGTGCGCATCTCGCCCTATGACAGCCAGGCCCGGCGGCACACCTCGTTCAGCTCGGTCTGGGTGTATCCGGTGATCGACGACACGATCGAGATCGAAGTGTTGGACAAGGATATCCGGGTCGACACCTACCGCTCGTCGGGCGCCGGCGGGCAGCACGTGAACACGACCGACTCGGCCGTGCGCATCACCCATTTGCCGACCGGGATCGTCGTCACCTCGTCAGAGAAATCGCAGCATCAGACCCGCGACATCGCCATGAAGGCTTTGAAGGCGCGGCTGTACGACCTCGAGATGAAGAAGCGCGAAGAGGCCGCCGCCGCCGAACATGACGCGAAGTCCGAGATCGGATGGGGCCACCAGATCCGGTCCTACGTTTTGCAGCCCTATCAGATGGTCAAGGATCTCAGGACGAGCGTCGAGACCTCCGACACCGGCGGCGTGCTCGACGGCGCGCTCGACCCCTTCATGGCCGCGGCGCTCGCCCAGCGGGTCACCGGGAAACAAGGGGACAGCCAAACCGACTGACGCCTGGCTCGCCGAGCCGGGCGCCGAGCCGAGCGCAAGGGCTGCGGCGGCGTCTCGGCCGGGGGCCGTGTCGCCGTCGCGTGATCGGGTGAAGAGCCGCCGTCGCGGGCGGCTCGAGCGAGAATGAGCGCGTGGCGGCTTCGAGCCGTCGTCGGGTCGAGCCGGCGTCAGACCGCTTGCGGGCGCTGCGGCGCGCCTTCAGGGCTCGGATGGCCGCCAGGGGCCGACGGCGCGCTCAGCTTGCGCATCTGACCGGCGCCCTGCGCCAACGGATCGTCCGACCGCTGCACCGATCCCTCGAACTGCGCGCCCGATTCGATCGCGATGGTCTTGTGCATGATGTCGCCCGAGACGCGCGCGGTCGCCGACAGCCGGACCTTGGCGCCGCGGATCGTGCCTTCGACCCGTCCGTTGATCACCACGTCGTCGGCGACGATCTCGCCCTTCACCAGCGCGTTCTGACCGATCGTCAGGAGATGCGACCGAATATCGCCTTCGATCGTGCCCTCGATCTGCATGTCGCCGGTGGTCTCGAGATTGCCCTTGATGGTGAGGTCCGACGAGATGATCGACGGGGCCGGTTTCGGCTGCCGCGCGCCGCCGCTTTGGCCGCCGCTCAGGCGGGCGGGGGCGGGGCCGAGATTGGCGCTCGGCTCCTCGCGGACGGTCGTCTCGCCCGGCTCGTTGATCTTGCTCTTAGAAAACATTGCGTCCCGCCTCCATGAATCCGCGCGGGTTGTACCATTTCCCATTGCGACGGATCTCGTAGTGCAGATGGTTCCCCGTGCTGCGGCCGGTGCTGCCGACGTCGCCGACCTGCTGCCCTCTCTTGACGCGATCCCCCTTAGCGACCCGGATCGCGCTCATATGGGCATACACGGTTTCGAAGCCTAACGCGTGGCTGATTTTCACCACCTTACCAAAACCGCGTTGCTGTCCGGCGTAGGTCACAACGCCTTCGACGGGCGCCCGGATCGGCGTGCCTCGGGGCGCGGCCAAGTCGATGCCCCGATGCATCTGATACTTTCCCGTGACCGGATTGCGCCGCATGCCGTAGCCTGAGGTGAAGCGATAGGAGGCCGTGATGGGTTTTGAAAGCGGCAGCTTCTCCACCGCGATTCGCATCGCGTTCACGCGCTGCAGCTCTCCGAGCGCGGTGGCGACGCTCTTCTCGTTCACCGGATAGTCGGCCGCGATCTCGGGCTGCTTGTAGAGGATCGGAATGAACGGTCCGCCGGCTCCCTGATAGGTTTGGTCGATGGTGTTCACCAACTCGTCGACGTTCAAATTCGTGCGCTTCAGCACGCCTTGCAGCTCGCCCAGGCTGGCGGCCGTCGCCTCCTTCAGCTGGGCCATCACCTGGCCCTGGTGCCGGCGGATCGCCTGCATGTTCTTGTCGAGCTCCGACACCCGGCGGGTGAGCGCGCGCACTTCGCGCCGCGCGTCGTCGCGTTCGTTGGCGGTGGTCTCCATGGTCGCGACGAACTCGTCGAGCGCCGCCTGACGCTGATCCGCTTCGAACTGCGCCTCGGCGAGGCGGCGTTCGGTCTCGAGCGTCGCGTTGCGGACCTCTTGCAGTTTCGTCAGCGCGTCGTCCCGCTGCTCGGTCACGTCCTGCAGGCGGCGGCGCAGCGCCGACAGGCGGCCTTCGAGCACCACCTCGACGCCCGCCGCGTTCTCGAGCTGGCCGGTTTGCCCCGACAGCTGGCCCATCGCCTGATCGAAGCGGCGTTCGCTGTCTTCGAGTTCGGCTTCGAGCCGCCGGTATCGGCTCTGCAGCTTGGCGATCCGCGCTTCGTAGGCGGCTTTCAGATCGAGCATCGCCTGATCGCGATAGGCGATCTGCGTCTCCGACAGCAGCGAGCGGACCGTAAACGCCATCGCCCAGACGACCAGACCGACCGCGGCGGCGGTGACGATGAACTGAACCTCGGGCCGCAGCGTGATGTAGCGGACCGATCCGTTGCTGCGGACGTAGACTTCCCGCTCGGGGAAAAGGCGGTCGTAGAGGGCGGTGAGCCGGCTCAAGGGCGCCTCCGATGCTGCCGCGCGGCGCGTTCTCGAAAGCCGTCGGCTTCAAGCGGCGCGCCGAGAAAATCGATAACCGCCTCACGGTGCAAGATGATCGCCAGGGCGCTTGGCGGCGGGGCGGAGCGTGGGCGGATCGCCCGTCGCCCGGTGTCGGGCGACGCGGACCGCGCGCAGCGCCCCTGGACGCAGCGGCGCTCCAGGCGGTCCAGACAACGCGTCAGGCGTTATGGGGCTATCCGCTCAGGCGTGAAAGAGCAAGGCCCTGGTGTGCGGAATGTCTCAGTTCAACTGTCGCTTCAATTGCCCGCCTGGGGCGAATTTCGGCCGCAATTCAAAAAACTACTCGACCAGCGGCCAGTAAAAATCCAGGGGCAGCCCGGCTTCAGCCCGCTTGACATCATTAAATGGCGGTTTCAACGCGCCTTGGAAATAGCGGCGGACCAAATCGTGGAAGGCCGGTTTCGGATCCTGGTCGGCGCGCCCGCAGAGGAAATGAAACCATTTCGAGCCGTAAGCGACGTGGCCGACTTCTTCGGCGTAAATCACCTCGAGCGCGGCGACCGTATCGGCGTCGCCGGCGGCGCGAAACGCGTCGATCATCCCCGGCGTCACGTCGAGGCCGCGGGCCTCGAGGACCATCGGCACCACGGCCAGACGCGCCAGCAAATCGTCTTGGGTCGCCTCCGCCGAGCGCCATAGGCCCGCATGGGCCGCAAGCGCCCCGTACCAAGAGCCAAGGGCGGTCAGACGGGCCGAGAGCAGCTGAAAATGCTTCGCCTCCTCGTCGGCCGCGCGCGCCCAGTCGTCGAAAAAGCCGCGCGGCAGGCGGTGTTCGGCGAAGCGCGCGATCACGTCCCAATGCAGGTCGATGGCGTTCAGCTCGATATGGGCGACGGCGTGGATCAGCGCGATCCGCCCCTCCAGCGAGCCCGGGCCCCGCTTCGGCGTCGCGCGCGGATCCACCAGCGCGGGCGCTTCGGGACGGGCGGGGCGCGTCGGCGGGTCGGCGCGCCCGATCTCGAGCGCGCCCGCGCGCCACAGCGCGGCGAGCGCGCGGCTGCGCGCCGCTTTGGTCCACGGATCCGCGGTGCGCAACACCGCCTCGGCGCCGGCCGCGAGCGGCTCGGGCGAAAACCCGGCGCCGCGCTCTGGCGGCGCGTCGTCGTCGGCGGCGGTCGCGGCGGGGCGCGTCACAGATCGCCCGCGGCTTTCAGCACCTGCTCGGCGTGCCCCGGCACCTTCACCTTGCGCCAAACGGCTTGGATCCGGCCCGACCCGTCGATCAAAAAGGTCGACCGCTCGATGCCCATGTATTTTTTGCCGTACATGCTCTTTTCGACCCACACGCCATAGCGTTCGCAGACGTCGGTCTCCTCGTCCGAGGCGAGCGTGACGGTCAAGGCGTGCTTTTCTTTGAACTTGTCCAGCTTCTTCACCGGGTCTTTCGAGACCCCGATGATGGTGACGCCAAGCGCGTCGAACGCGCTCTTTTGGTCGGAAAAGGCGACCGCCTGTTTTGTGCAGCCCGAGGTGTCGGCTTTCGGATAGAAATATAGCACCACCGGTTTGCCGCCGAGCGCGGCCAGATCGACCGACCCGCCGCCGTCGGTCGGCAAGGCGAAGGCGGGGGCGGCGGCGCCCGGCGAAAGCTCGACGGCGTCTGACATGCGCGGTCTCCATTGTGAAACGACGGCGGGAGGAAACGACGGGTCCGGCGGCGCGGACGGGAACGCTTTGACGTCCAGGGCGCTCGGTCCGCGCCCTCGCGCGGGAGGAGCCGCCCGCACGACGCCTGACGCCCGAGCTATGGATCCGGGACGGCGTGTCAACGCCCGCGGCGGGCTCGCCGAGGGCGCCGAGGGCGCGCCGGGGGGCGCCGGGGCGCGCCGAACAAGGGCTTGGACGATCAAGTTTCCGGAAGACCGGGTTTTGGGGCGCGTGAATATGCGCGAAAGAAGCGCGACGCGCGAACCGTGTCGCCGACCGCGCGTTCTAAAAGCCTTGGCGCTAAGATCCTGTGGCGCGAGTCGGTCGACGGGCCGCGGGCGCCGAGGGCGCGACCTAGGCGGGAGGCATGTCCGATGACGCGCGCAGCGCTTCGCTCGATCCTGAAACTGGCGGTTTCGCTGGCGCTCCTCGTCGTGCTGCTCGGCGCGCTGCTGATCGGGCGGCTGTCGATGGGGCCGATCACCCTCGACGCCTATGCGGGGGCGCTCGAGACGCGGATCAACGACGCGCTCGACGGTTGGCGGGTTTCGGTGACCGGGGCCGAGCTCGCGCTCGACGCCGAGGGCGATCCGTCGCTGCGGCTGCGGCGCGTGCGGCTGACCGATCCCTCCGGGGTCGAGGTGGTCCGCGCCCCCCTGGCGGCCGTCACGATCGACATGGGCGCCGCCATCCGCGGCCGCTTCGCGCTGACCGGGGCCGAGCTTGTCGGCCCGTCTGCGCTGATCCTGCGCGACGCGGACGGGGTGGTGCGCTTGGCGCTCGGCGACGCGGCTGCGACGGCCGCCCCGAGCCCCACGAGCGTCCCGAGCGTCCCGAGCGCCCCGAGCGCCCCGAGCGACCAGAGCGACCAGCGCGACCCTGGCGCGACCGTCTCGGTGTCGGCCGACGAAACGGCGACCACCGTCGCCGACATCGTCGAGGGGTTGTCCGGCGACCAGGGGAGCGTCCCGGCGCTCGAACGGTTCCGGTCGATCCGGGTGCGCGACGCGCGGCTGCGGTATGTCGATCGGGTCAGCCGCACCGTCTGGCGCTCGGAAGACGCGACCTTGACGATCGCGCGCACCGACACCGGCGTGTCGGCCCGCGTCAGCGCCGCCGCGCGGCGGGCGGTCGAGGGCCGCGACGCGGGCGCCGAGGCCGAGGCGGGCGGGCCGCCGGTGACGATCAGCGTGACCGGCGCCCGCGCGCGCGGGGCCGAGTTCGTGGTGCTCGGCGTTCGGGTTCGGGATCTGCCGAGCCGGGCGGTGGCCGAGCAGATCCGCGCCTTCGAGATGGCCTCCCGCTTCGAAGGGACCCTGTCGGGCGACGGCGCGGCGCGGCTCCGGCTCGCCGACGGCCGGCTCATCAGTCTGGCCGGAGAGATCCGGGTCGTCGACGGGCTGGTGCCGCTCGGTCCGACCGTGGCCCCGATCCGCGCCCGATCGGTCGCCGCGCGGTTCGGCTACGCGCGCGCCAGCGACGAGGTGCGGCTGGAAAGCCTGGATTTCGATTTCGGCGACGTGTCGGGCGGCGCGTTCGGGCGGCTGACGCTCGAGCGCGACGCCGACGGGCGCACCATCGGCGCGACCGGGGATCTGGCTTTGGAGAACGTCCGGATCGCCCGCCGCGATCTCTACGCCGAACCGGTGACCGTCGCCTCGGCCTCGGCCGACCTGACGATCGCGACCGAACCGCTCAGGCTGACCGCCGCCAATCTCGCCCTTGTCAAAGAGGATCTGACCGCCCGCGGCGATCTCAGCGTCACCGTCGAGCCCGACGGACGCACCTCGGGCCGGGCGGCGGCGACGCTGGAGCCGTTTTCGGCCGAGCGCCTCGCGCCGCTCTGGCCGAAGCCCGCCGCGCCGGACGCCCGGGCCTGGGTCGCCGAGAACGTGCTCGGCGGGCGGATCACCGGGGCCGAGCTCGCGCTCGCCTGGTCGAACGCCCGTCTGAAGGCCGCCGACGCCGCGCCGAGCGACATTGCGCCGAGCGACACGGCGCCAAGCGACGCTGGGCCGAGCGACGCTGGGCCGAGCGACGCCGCGCCGCCGCCTGCCGGGGCGGCGACCGGCGGCTCGGCGAACACCGCCGCCGCGGCGGGCGCGCCGGAGGTCTCCGTCGACTTCGTCTTCGGCTTCGAAGCGCTGTCGATGACGGCCGTCAAACAGATGGCGCCGCTGACCGAAGGCGTCGGGCGGGGCCGCGTCACCGCCGAGCGCTTCACGGCCGATCTCGATTCAGGCGTGGTGGATCTGGGCGCGGACGGCCGGCTGACGCTCAGCGAATCGCGCTTCGTGATCCCGGACTTCTCGGTCGACGTCGAGCGCGGCGACGTCGATCTGAACGCCTCCGGCCCCGCACGCGCCTTGTTGGCCCTGATCGACCAAGAGCCGCTCGGTTTTCCCAGCCGCTTCGGTCTCGACGTCGACGGCGTGCGGGGGCGGGCGACCGCGTCGGCGCAATTGTCGCTGCCGCTGTTGAAGGCGCTGCCGCTCGAAGACGTCTCGGTCTCGGTGGACGTCTCGGCGCGCGATCTGTCGCTCGAACCGCCGGATCTCGGTCAACGGGTTTCGGCGGCGCAGGCGCGGATCTCGGCCGACAAAACGCGGCTTCGCTTCGACAGCCCGCGGGTGCTCTATGCGGGAACGCCGGTGGCGGTGCGCTGGACCGAGATCTTTTCGCCCGCGCCCGGGCGGGCGCGCAGCGTCTATGCGCTCGGCGCCCGGCTCGGGGCCGCGAAGCTGCGCGAGCTGGGCGCGCCCGCGTGGCTGAGCCTCTCGGGCGCGGCGGTGGTGGACGCGACGCTGACGCTGGTCGATCGGCAGGCCCCGAGCCTGAGCCTGTCGGCGGATCTGACGCCCCTGGGCGCGCGGCTCGATCCGATCGGCTTCGCCAAAAGCCCGGGCGCGCCCGGGTCCTTAAGCGCCGAGGCGCGCCTCGGGGCGCGCGAAATCCGCCTGAGCGGCGTCAAAGCGACGCTCGACGCGCTGTCTCTCGAGGCCGACGCGGTGTTCGCCGCGGACGGCGCGCTCGAGACCGCCGAGATCGCCCGCCTGGCCATCGGCCCCGGCACGTCGCTGTCCGGGCGCGCCGAGCGCAGCGCCGAGCGCGGCGTCGCGCTCTCGCTGGCCGGACCGCGGGTCGATTTGCGCCCGGTTATCGATCGGCTCGAGACGGCGGGGGGCGCGGACGCGGACGGCGGCGCGGGCGCGGGCGGCGGCGCGGACGGTCCGGCCGACGATTTTTCGCTCAGCCTGAGGGCCGAGCGCGCGCGCCTCGACGACAGCCGCAGCCTGCGCGCTCTTGCGGCCGATCTCGAGATCCGCGGGGCGGAAACCCGGCTGGACGCGTCGGCCGAGACGCGAGGCGGCGCCCCGGTGTCGCTCAGCTACGAGGACAGCCCGTCGCTGCCCGAGCCGGACAAAGGCGCGGCGCTCAAGATCGAAAGCGCCGACGCCGGCCGGCTGCTCAGCGATCTGGAGCTCACTGGACAGGCCTCGGGCGGGGCTCTGAGCGTCGGGGCTCGGGTCCGCGAAAGCGGCCGGGCGACCGGCGCGGTGCGCATCTCCGACGTTACGCTGATCGACGCGCCGGTGTTGGCGCAAATCCTGTCGAACGCCTCGATCCTGGGATTGATCGACGGCGACGGGGCCGACGGCATCCGCTTCACCCGGGTGCGCGTCCCTTTCGACTGGCGGGGCGGGCGGATCGAGATCGACGAGGCGGCGGCGACCGGGCCGTCGATGGGGGTGACCGCCGACGGCGTGATCGATCGGCGGGCCCGCACCATCGACCTCGCCGGCTCGGTGTCGCCCTTCTACGCGGTCAACAGCCTGTTGGGCCGGGTCCCGGTCCTCGGCGACCTGTTCACCGGCGGGCGCGGCCAGGGGATCGTCGGCGTGGCCTATTCGGTGAACGGGCCGATCGCGGATCCCCGGGTGACCGTGAACCCGCTGTCGGCTTTGGCGCCCGGGCCGCTGCGGGCCCTGTTCGAGGGCGAAGGCGAGCGGCCCGAAATCTCGCCGGGGCTGCGCGGGCGCTAGGCGTCCCCCCCGAAGCTTCCGATGCTCGGCCCCGAGACCTTACGGATCGGCGCGCCGCGCCAGCGCGTGGCGCTTTTTGCCCGCGGACAGTTTCAGCGGCGCGGACAGCTCCTCGAGCCCGATCATGCGGCCGTCGACCACGGTCTCGCCGTCGATCTTCGCGCCGCCCTCGGCGATCAGGCGCTTCGCCTCTTTGCCGGACTTGGCGAGGCCGGCCTTCACGAACAGCTGGGCCGCCGACAGGCCCGCCGCGATCTCCTCGGCCGAGACCTCGATCGTCGGCAGATCCGCCCCGGCCCCGCCGGCGTCGAACGTCTCGCGCGCCGTGCGCTCGGCCGCGGCGGCCGCCTCGGCCCCGTGCGCGAGCGTGGTCGCCGCGTTGGCGAGGGTCGCCGTGGCCTCGTTGATTTCGGCCCCCTCGAGCGCTTCGAGACGCGCGATCTCGTCGAGCGGCAGCTCGGTGAACAGGCGCAGGAACCGCCCGACATCGGCGTCTGCGGCGTTCCGCCAATATTGCCAGAAGTCGTACGGGCTCAGCATGTCGGCGTTCAGCCAGATCGCGCCCTGGGCCGTTTTGCCCATCTTCGCGCCGCTCGCCGTCGTCAGCAGCGGCGACGTCAAGCCGAAGAC
>CAZBIG010000098.1:0-8844 GCA_964491865.1 uncultured Neomegalonema sp.
CGCCCGGCGCGTAATGGCTCGACAATTGGCCGGGCGCCTCGAGCGCCGCGTCGCCGCCCGATCGGGCCTCGGCGCCGCGGTCGTGTTGGCGCAGCGCCGCGCCCAGCGCCGCTTCGATCGCTTCGCGCGGCACGCCGCCCGGCCGCAGCAGTCGGGGCCCGGCGGGCTCGGGCTTCACGATGGTCGATTCGAGCCCCACCGCGCAGGGGCCCCCGTCGATCACCGCGTCGATCCGGCCCGACAGCCCGGCCAGCACATGGTCGGCGGTCGTCGGGCTGACGCCGCCCGACGGGTTCGCGCTCGGGGCGGCCAGGGGGCGCCCGACCGCGCGCAAGAGCGCTTCGGCCACCGGATGCGCCGGCGCGCGCACGCCGATCGTGTCGAGGCCCGCGGTGGCGCGCGCCGCCAGCCGCGCCTCGACCCGCCGCGGCAGAACCAGGGTCAGCGGTCCGGGCCAAAAGGCCGCGGCCAGCCGCCGCGCCGTCGCGTCGAAGCGGGCGATCCGCTCCGCGGCCGCGAGATCGGGCGCGTGCGCGATCAGCGGATTGCCCGGCGGCCGGCCCTTGGCCTGGTAGAGCGCGGCGACGGCCCGGTCGTCGGCGGCGTCCGCGCCGAGCCCGTAGACCGTCTCGGTGGGGAAGGCGACCAGACCGCCCGCCCGCAGGATCTCGGCCGCGCGCGTCAGCCCGGCGGCGTCAGGCGTCAAGATTTCCGTCATGCGCTCCTCTGATCCGTCCGGTCCCTCCGAACCGCGGCGACGCGCTTCGCCGCAGTGGACCCGGCGCCGGTCCGGCCGATACTCTTGGTCGAAACACGCGATCCGAAAGTCCGCGGGCTCCGCTGCGGTCCCCGACGGCGAACCGGACGGCCACTTGGGAGGCAACCATGCGCCATGCGCCGCTAAAAGACATCCGCGCCACGCTCGATCACATGGTCGACGCCCGCTCTCTGGCGCGCACCGACCGCTACGCCGACGCGACGCCTGAGCTCGTCGACCAAGTGCTGACCGAGGCCGGTCGGCTGTGCCAGGACGTCTTGGCGCCGTTGAACCGCGCCGGCGATCTCGATGGGGCGCGGCTCGAGAACGGCGTGGTCCGCACCACCCCGGGCTTCGCCGAGGCCTATCGGGCGTTCGCCGAGGGCGGCTGGATCGGCGTCTCGGCCGAGCCCGAGCAGGGCGGGATGGGGCTGCCGCTGTATGTGAACGCCGCGGTCAACGAAATGGCCTCGGGGGCCTGCCTGGCGCTGTCGCTCTGCCCGCTGCTCAGCCAAGGGGCCATCGACGCGCTCGAGCATCACGGCACGCCCGAGCAAAAAGCGCTGTATCTGCCGAAGCTGGTCTCGGGCGAATGGAACGGCACGATGAACCTGACCGAGCCGCAGGCGGGCTCGGACGTGGGCGCCCTGCGCGCCAAGGCCGAGCCGAACGGCGACGGCAGCTACGCGATCACCGGCGGCAAGATCTGGATCTCTTGGGGCGACAGCGACGTCGTCTCGAACGTGGTGCATCTGGTCCTGGCGCGTCTGCCGGGCGCGCCGGCGGGCTCGAAGGGGATTTCGCTGTTCCTCGTGCCGAAATTCTTGCCGGACGCCGACGGCGCGCCGGGGCGGCGCAACAATCTGCAGGTCGTCTCGCTGGACCATAAGATGGGCCTGCACGGCTCGCCGCCCTGCGTCATGGCTTATGAAGGGGCCACCGGTTGGCTGGTGGGCGAAGAGAACAAGGGCCTCGCCTGCATGTTCACGATGATGAACAACGCCCGGCTCGGCGTCGGCTTAGAGGGCGTCGGGGTCGCCGAAGCCGCGACCCAGAAGGCGCTGGCGTGGGCGCAGGAGCGCCGGCAAGGGCGCACGCCGATCGCCGACGGGGCCGGGACCATCGCCGATCACGCCGACGTGCGGCGCATGCTGCTGACGATGAAGACCCAGACCCAGGCGGCCCGGGCGATCGCGTACGACTGCGCGACGCATCTCGACCGGGCGCGCGCCGCGGCCAGCCCCGAGGCGCGCAAGGCGGCCGCCGACATGGGGGCGTTCCTGACCCCGATCGCCAAGGCTTTCGGCACCGACACCGGCATCGAAATCGCCACCCTCGGCGTGCAGGTCCATGGCGGGATGGGCTACATCGAAGAAACCGGCGCGGCGCAGTATCTGCGCGACGTGCGGGTCACGGCGATCTACGAGGGCACCAACGGGATCCAGGCGATGGACCTGGTGGGCCGCAAGATGCAGGACGGCGGCGAAACCGCCTTCACGTATCTCGATCGCTGCGCGGCGACGGCGGACGCGCTCGAGGCGCGCGACGAAGGCCGCTTCTCCGAGATCGCCGGCCCCTTGCGCGCCGCGGTCGAGCGCGCCCGGGCGGTGACCCGGCACATGACGACGGCGGAGATGAACGACCGCTTCGCCGGCGCGGTGGCCTATCTGCGTCAGTTGGCGCTGACCGGCGGCGGCATGTATCTGGGGCGCGCGGCGCTGTCGGGCGACCCGGCGCGCATCGATCTGGCGCGGTTCTACGCCGCCCATTTGCTGCCCCAGGCGCACGCGGCGGCCGACGCGGCCACGCGCCCGGCGGATTTGCTGTACCGGCTGACCTCGGACGATCTGGCGGCGTGAGCGCGTCTGGCCCAGCGCCCGATCGCGGCGCGGAGGACCCGTCCCGGGGGGGCGAGCCCGGGCCCGTGGCGCTCGATTACCCGTTCGGCGCGCTCGAGCCCAACGCGCCGCGGTTGCTGGAGGAGGGCGTTTGGCTGCTGCCGATCGCCGTGCCCTTTCCCCCGGGGTCGGTGACCTGCGTCGCGATCGCCGAGCCCGACGGGCCGTTCGCCGGCGGCTGGACCTTGATCGACGTCGGGCTGGCGGACGCGGCCACGCGCGAGACTTGGCGCGGGCTCCTCGGCGGGCCGCTCGCCGGACGCCCGGTTCGTCGCGTGATCGCGACCCATCACCATCCCGACCATATCGGTCTCGCGGGCTGGTTTCAGACCGCGCACGGCGCCGAGCTGTGGACGTCGCGCACGGCCTGGCTGTTCGCGCGCATGCTGCAGCTCGACGCCTGGGACGCGCCGCCGGCCGAAGCCGAGGCCCATCACCGGGCCTCGGGGTACGACGCCGAGATGCTGGCGCGCTGGCGGACCCGGGCGAAGCGGAATTTTTCGGTCACGGTCGCGCCGATGCCCCTCGGCGTGCGCGTCGTCGCCGAGGGCGCGCGGCTGCGGATCGGCGGGCGGAGCTGGCGGGTGTTGTTCAGCCACGGCCACGCCCCCGACCATCTGGTGCTGCTGCGCGAGGGGGCGGGCGGGGCCCCGGATCTGGCGCTGGCGGGCGACGCCGTGCTGCCGCGGATCACGCCCAATATCGGGGTTTATGCGACCGAGCCCGAGGCCGACCCGCTCGGCGACTGGATGGCGGCGTGCGCCCGTCTGGCGATCCATCTCGACGACGCGATCCTGGTGATCCCGGGCCATGGCGACCCGTTTCGCGGGGCGCGTCGACGGCTGCGCCTGGTGTTGGCCAAGCACGACCGCGCGCTCGATCGTCTCGAGGCGCGGTTGAGCGCGCCGCGGACGGTGGTCGAGTGCTTCGAGGCGCTCTACCGGCGCGAGATCACGCCGGCGCTTGAGGGGCTCGCGACCAACGAGACCCGGGCGCACCTGAACCGCTTGGTCGCCGAGGGCCGGGCGCGGCGCGAGACCCGCGCGGACGGCGTCCTGTTGTGGCGCGCCGCGGGCTGAGGCGCGTCGGCGTCGGCGCCACAGGGCGGCGCGCGCGCGGATCCGGCCTTTCCCCTTGGCGCGGTCCCGGTATGCTCCGGCCGACCCGACCGAGCGAGATCAGATCATGGACGGCGCGCCCGCCCCTTCACCCGCCCCGGCGCCCAGCGTCTCGGCCGCCGACCGCAAGCTGCTCGACGCCGCCCGTCGCGGCGCGGCGCTGCTGCGCGAGGCGCTCGACGCGCCGTTTTCGCTCAAACTGTGGGACGGCTCGATCGAGCCTTTGGGCGCCCGTCCGAAGCCGGGCCTGCATCTGCGGATCGCTTCGCCCGGGGTGATCCCGAACCTGTTGCGCTGGCCGAGCCTGGATAAGGTGATCCGCCATTACGCGCACGGCCGCATCGATCTCGAAGGCGGCACGCTGATCGATTTCGCCGAGCCGTTCGCGCTCGACAAGGCCGCGAAGCGCCGGCTGCGCAGCCTCGACAAGGCGGCCCTGGCGAAGATCGCCTGGCCCTTTTTGTTCGCCAAGGGCGACCACCCGGACGCCAGCCGAGGCTTCGGCGGCGACAGCGAAGGGGCGGGCCGGGCTCAGGGCGATAATAAGCGGTTTATTCAGTTTCACTACGATGTCGGCAACGAATTTTATCAGTTGTTTCTAGATCCCGAAATGCAATACTCGTGCGCTTACTTCCCCAATTGGGACGCCGACCTCGAGACCGCCCAACAGGCGAAGCTCGAGATGGTGTGCCGCAAGCTGCGCCTGCGCCCCGGCGAGCGGCTGCTCGACATCGGGTGCGGCTGGGGCGGATTGCTGGCTCACGCCGCCGTGCATCACGGCGTCCGCGGCGTCGGCGTCACCTTGTCCGAAGAACAACTCGCCTTCGCCAAACAAAAAATGGCGCGGCTTGGCGTGAGCGATCGGGTCGAGCTGCATCTCCTCGACTATCAAGAGCTGACGGGGACCTTCGACAAGATCGCCTCGGTCGGCATGTACGAGCATATCGGCCTGTCGAACATCCCCGCCTATTTCAAAAAGGCGAAGTCGCTGCTGGCCGAGGACGGTTTGTTTTTGAACCATGCGATCTCGCGCGGCGCGAAGCGTAAATCGACCCGCTTCGCGAAGCGTCCGGAACAAAAGGCCCTGCAAAAGTACATTTTCCCGGGCGGCGAACTCGACGATATCGGGCGGACGCTTCAGGAGATGGAGCGCGCTGGCTTCGAAGTGCACGATGTCGAAGGGTGGCGCGAGCATTATCAGCGCACCACGCGGATCTGGTGCGAGCGCCTCACCGCCCGTCGCGCCGAGGCCGAGCGGCTGGTGGGACCCGAGACCTATCGGATTTGGGTCGCCTATCTCGGCGGCTGCTCGCTCGCCTTTCAGCGCGGATCGGCCCGGATCTTCCAGACCCTCGCCAGCCGTTCGCCGAAGGGGCCGTCGCCCGTTCCGCCGACCCGCGCCGATCTCTACCGCTGAGCGCTGCGCCCGATCGGGTTCAAGGCGCAGGCGGCGCGCCCATCGGAACCGCCATGAGGTCGAACAGCGCCGCAAGGCTCGACTCGGGCCGCGCGCCCTCGAACCACCGGCCGAAGATCACGTAGATGTCCGCCTCCGAGCCCCCGTAATACAGCTCGGCCAGGGTGCGGTTGGCCAAATATTTGAGCCTCTCTTCGCCCTTCCGCATCGGCAGCGCATAGGGTTCGTTCGACAAGCGCAGCCGCGACAGGTCGAACTCCCGATCGCGGCGGGGCACGACTTGGGTCGCGCCGCCGCTCAGATCGAACGAACCATTGGTCAGCATGAAGTTCCGCAACAAGACCCGGTCGCCGAAATAGCTGTCGATCTCTTCGGCGCGCAGCTTTTCGACGCCGTCGCGGTGCGAGTCGACTTGCACGATCCGCAGCGGCGGCTCGAATTGCGCCGTCTCGCGGCGCAGCGCTTCGAGCGAAGTGGAGTTTTTGATCACGCCGACGGTTTCGCCATAAAAGCCCCGAGGCGTCGCGTTGCGCCGATGCAGCAGCGACGAGGAGGTGACGAAGGTGAACAGCGAGAAGTCGAACCGCCGTTGACGCTCAAGCGTGAACGTCGTCGCCCCGCACAGCAGATCGATCTCGCCGTTCTCCAGCGCGTCGAAGCGGTCTTCGGCCGTGACCGGCAGATAGGTCACGGTCACGGCCGCGGGCTTGGTCGCGGCGACCACGGCTTCGCCGATCCGCCCGCACAATTCGATCGAGTAGCCGACGGCGGGCGGCGCGCCGGCGGCCTGGGCGGAGCCGGCGCGAAGCTCAAGCTCTTCCGCCGTCAGCGCGCGCGAAAAGGGCGGCGCGTCCGTCCGGAAGCCGATCTTAAACGCGCCGCCGTCCCGCGCGAGGCGCTCGACCGTGTCGGCCGCCGCGGTCTGAGCCGCAGCGCCCGCGGCGAGGGCGCAGAGCGCAAGCCCGGCCGCCATCGCGGCGAGGCGGCTTTGGCGAGTTCTTTGGCGCGTCATCGATCGCTTCCCCCAATCGTTAATTCCGACATCCCCAGCGGTTTTTAGCGATCTCACAGCGACACGGCCTTGTAAATCTTCCGTCTTTCCCAAGCGCGGCGTGCTTTCGCTTGCTTTGGGCTTCATGTGACACCGAGAAGGGCGTACCGTTCGTCAGGGGAACAGGGGAGACGCGAGATGTTGGAATGGCCCGAAGCGCTCATCGCGGTTGGCGCGAGCCAGAGCGACGCCGCGAGCTTTCGCTACACGATTTATCTCTCGTTGGTCGTCGGCCTGGTGGCGGTGCTGATCGACGCGGTCGGCAAGTACGACACGCGCGACTACAATTACACCAGCTCAGCGGACTTTAATAAGATCCGGCCCAGCATGCTCGCGTCGAGCATCGCCTATCGGCAATCGTTCATTTTCTATTTGTTTCTAAGGGTCGGCGTTTTCTTACTGATCGGGGTTTTCGTCCCCGTCGCGCTGCTGCAGATCGATCTCGAGTCGGTGAAGACTTCGTCGGATCTCGCCTTCGCCATCGTCAATTCGTTGAGCGATATCGTGCAGCTGCCCTATTGGCCGGCGATCTGGGGGCTCGCCTCGGCCGGCGTGCTCGACAACATCCCGTTCGTGAAGAAGCTTGAGCCGGCCCTGAGGCGGGCGGCCCTGACCATGGCCTTCGTGCCGCACGGCGTGCGCATCATCAAACGGCAGATCACGCTCGCGCCGTTCACCCCCGGCGCGGATTTCGACGGGGCCCATTCGGTGAACCGGTTTCTGCGCTCGGTCGAGGAAGACGATTTCCGCAAGGGCCGCGGGTCGCTCGAGCGGCGCTGGGCGCGTTTCGCGGCCATTCTCTACCTGCTCGAGGGCTCGAACCGCGAGGGGCTGAAGAGCCGGTTTATCGAAGAGTATTCAGGGCTGTTCATCGATCTCGAGGATGATTTTCGCAATCTTGAGACCCGGATGCGGCTCTATCGACGGTCGCAGCGCGGCGGTCTCGGCGATCCGGATCTGCTCGACGACGTGCGCGACAGCTTGACCACGCTGCCGGGCGACGTAGACCGCGCGCTCGATAAGGCGGAGTTCCTGCTCGCCTGCGCGATCCCCACGGCGCAGACGCCGGGGCGGCGCTCCTCGGATAAGCTGCGCACCCTCGGCTTTCAGATCGGCAAATCCGAGATCGAGACCTTCGGCAACGTTTTCGTGAGCGTCGTCGTCGTCGCGGTCGCGGCTTTTTTCGGAACGATGCTCAGCCATGTTGTGACCGCGGTGGCGTCGGCCGGGGCCGGCGAGATGTTGGTCTATCCGGATCCCGAGGCCCCTGAGTCGACCGTTTTTTCGCGCGCGATCAACATCTTGTTGTACACCACCGTCATCTTCGGCGCGCTGTTCCTGATCACGTTCTCGCTCGGGCGGCGCGTCGCCCAGATCGAGGCGCGCGAGGCGCATTCGGCGGATTTCGCGGAAAAACCCTTGGTCGATTACGCGATCGCCAGTTTCGTCGGCGGGGCCGTGGCGACCGCTGCGCTGTTCACGATGGTGTTCCTGCTCACGGGCGCGATCGAGAACGCGGTCGGGCTGGCGATTTGGGCGCCGCGCTTGTTCTTGCTGGCCTTCTTGGCCCAAATCCTCGTCTACGGGCCCTCGAGCAGCGGGCGGGGGCTGTTGCTGCGCGCGATGGGCCTGTCTCTGGTCGACGTCTTGGCGGCGTTCATGAGCGCCGTGGCGTTCTTCCAATATTTGGAGAAGAGCGAGGCGGTCACCATGGGCTCGGCGATGTATCTGTCGATCATCGCCCTGGTGATCACGCCGAGCCTGATGTTCATCTTCGCGCGGCTGTCGCATCGGCAGCGGGCGTTGCGCTTGGCCGCCGAGCCCGTCGACGGGCCGGAGGTGCGCGGCCAGGATCCGAAGATCGCCGCGGTCGCCTGACGCGGCGTCGCGCTTGCGCGCGCCGGTCGACCCCGCCACCCTCGGCGACCACCCGGCCTGAACCGGCCGATCGCCGAGGGAGGAAGTCATGACCGCAGAGCCCGCCGCGGGCGCGCGTCTGAAAGGCCGCACCGTGTTCATGTCCGGCGGCAGCCGCGGCATCGGCCTGTCGATCGCCGCGGCCTGCGCGCGCGAGGGCGCGAACGTCGCCATCGCGGCGAAGACGGCCGAGCCGCACGCGAAGCTTCCGGGAACCGTCTACACGGCCGCGGAAGAGATCACCTCGGCGGGGCGGGCGCACGGCGCGATCGGCCTGCCGCTGATCGTCGACATCCGCGACGAGGCGTCGGTCGAGGCCGCCGTCGGCGAAACCGTCGAGCGCTTCGGCGGCGTCGACATCGTCGTTAACAACGCCTCGGCGATCCAACTCACCCGGACGCAGGACACCGAGGTCAAGCGCTATGATCTGATGATGGGCGTTAACGCGCGCGGAACCTTCGTCGTCACCCGGGCCTGTCTGCCGCATTTGTTGGCGTCGGACCATGCGCGGGTGCTGACCCTGTCGCCGCCGCTCGACTTCGCGCCCCAGTGGTTCCAGAACCATCCGGCCTACAGCTTGGCCAAATACGGCATGAGCCTGTTGACGCACGGCTGGGCGGCCGAGTTCGCCGGCAAGATCGGCGTCAACGCGCTCTGGCCGCGCACCACGATCGACACGGCGGCGG
>CAZBIG010000099.1:0-8786 GCA_964491865.1 uncultured Neomegalonema sp.
CATCGGCGGTGACGGCGGCGTTGTTCGACATGTTCTGCGGCTTGAAGGGCGCGACCGACAGGCCGCGGCGCCGCGCCGCCCGGCAGAGCCCCGCCACCAGCAACGACTTGCCGACATTCGAGCCGGCGCCTTGGATCATGAGGGCCGTCACGCTTCCACCCGCTTGTTGTCGTGTCGAGTTCACATGGGACGGCCGCCGCGTCGACCGGCCCGGAGCGCTCGGACCTCGCGGGCCCGCCCGGCCCGGCGCCCCGGTCGAGGCGCCGTCAAAACTCGACGCCCGCCTGCGCTTTGACGCCGGAGCGGAAGGGATGCTTCACCAACTCCATCTCGGTGACGAGGTCCGCCGCCGCGATCAACGCGTCGTCGGCGTTGCGGCCGGTGAGAACGACATGGGTCATCGGCGGCTTTTCCGCCTCGAGGAACGCGACGACCGCGCCGACGTCGAGATACCCGTAGCGCAGCGCGATGTTGATCTCGTCGAGCAGCACCATGCGGTGCGCGGGGTCGCGGATCAGCGTCTGCGCCTTTTCCCAAGCGGCCTGCGCCATCTCGATGTCGCGCGCCTTGTCCTGGGTCTCCCAGGTGAAGCCCTCGCCCATGGTGTGAAACTGGCAGAGGTCGGCGAACCGGCTTTCGATCAGGTCGCGTTCGCCGGTCGCCATTCCGCCCTTGATGAACTGCACCACCGCGCACGGAAAGCCGTGCGCGATGCAGCGAAAGATCATGCCGAAGGCCGCGGTCGACTTGCCCTTTCCCTTGCCGGTGTGGACAATAATCAGGCCTTTTTCGTCCGACTTCGTCGCCATGATTTTCTCACGAGCGGCCTTTTTCTTCGCCATTTTGGCGGCGTGCTTCGCGAGGTCGTCGGCGTTGGCGGAGCCCGTCTCCGGGCCGGCGCTCGCGGGCCCGGCGCTCGTGGGCCCGGCGCTCGTGGGCCCGGCGCTCGTGGGGCCGGCGCCCGTGGGGCCGGCGATCGTGGGGGTCTCGTCCGCGGGCTCGTTGGTCGCGTCGTCGGGCATGGCGTCGATCCGAAGCTCAGAAGGGTTTGATGATCACCAGGATCACGATCAAAAGAAACAGAACCGTCGGGATTTCGTTCGCGATCCGGTAATATCGGCCGGACCGAACAGACTTCCCTTCCGCGAATTCACGACGCCATTTGGCGCAGAAGCCGTGGAACGCCGACATGGCGAGCACGAGAACAAGCTTCGCGTGCAGCCACCCGGCCCCGATCCACCAGCTGCCGTCGAGCGAGAAACCGGGGCCGAAAGACAGCGCGAGCCCCGAGATCCAGGTGACGATCATCGCGGGGTTCATGATCAGGCGCAGCAGTTTGGTCTGCATCACGCTGAAGGTTTCGGCCATCTCCGGCCGCTCGGCCGCGCGCTCGGCGTGGTAGACGAACAGTCGCGGCAAGTAGAACAGGCCGGCCATCCAGCTGGTCCACGCAGCGATGTGCAGCACCAGAACCCAGTCGTAGAGGTTGGTCATTCGGCGTCTCCCTCGGCGGCCCCGGCGCGCAACGCCGCCAGCAACCCCGGCACGCGGTTGGATTTGGGCGACCAGAGCCGCCGCTCGATCGCCTCTTGAAAACGATCGGCGATCTCGCGCAAGGCCGCCGGGTTCGCCTCGGCGATAAAGCCGCGCACCGCGTCGTCTTCGAGATACGCCGCCGCCGCCAGATCGAAATGGTGCGGCCGCACCGCTCGGGTCGTCGCCGCGAAAGCGAACAGATAGTCGACGGTCGCCGCGATCTCGAACGCGCCCTTGTAGCCGTGGCGACGGACGCCGGCGATCCATTTCGGGTTGACCACGCGCGCCCGGACCACGCGGCCGATCTCCTCGGCCAGCGTGCGCGCCGCGGGGCGCTCGGGGCGCGAATGGTCGAGATGATAGCTCGCGGGCTCGCGGCCCGACAGCAGGGCCACGGCCGCCGCGGCCCCGCCCTCGAACTGGTATATGTCGCCGCTGTCGAGCAGATCATCCTCGCGATTGCCTTGGTTCTGGATCACGGCCTCGGCGCCGGCCAGCCGCGCCGCGAGCCGGTCGCGGGCCGGCGCGCCCCAGCCGTCGGCGTCGGCCCCGTAGGCGTAGCCGCCCCACGCCAGATAGGCCTCGGCCAGGTCGGCGCGGGCGCGCCAGACGCCGCTGTCGATCAGCGCCTGCAGGCCCGCGCCATAGGCGCCCGGCTTCGAGGAGAACACCCGCGCGCCCGCCGCCCGGTCGCCGCCCGCGGCGCGAAAGGCGGCGGCGGCGGGGTTTTGGTCGGCGGGCTCGTCGAGCGCCATCACGGCGCGCGCGGTCTGATCGACCAGCGCGATCAGGCTGGGGAACGCGTCTCGGAAGAAGCCCGAAACCCGGAGCGTCACGTCGACCCTCGGGCGGCCGAGCGCCGAGAGCGGCAGGATCTCGAAGCCCGTCACCCGGCGCGAGGCGGGCTCCCAGACCGGGCGGGCGCCCATCAGCGCCAACGCCTGGGCGACGTCGTCGCCGCCGGTGCGCATCTGGGCGGTGCCCCAAGCGGTCAGCACCGCGGCGCGGAGCCAGTCGCCTTGGTCCTGCAGGTGCCGCTCGATCAACAGGCTCGCCGATCGCCACCCGAGCGCCCAGGCCGCCGGCGTCGGCACCGCCCGCGTATCCACCGAATAAAAATTGCGCCCGGTCGGCAGCACGTCGGGCCGACCTCGGGTAGGCGCGCCCGAGGGGCCGGGCGGCACGAAGCGCCCGTCGAGCCCCGCCAGCAGCCCGGCGATCTCGGACGGGCCCGACGCGCGCAGACGCGGGCGCAAATCGGTCTCGACCGCGCTCATGACCGCTCGGACATGCGCCCAGCCGGGCTCGGGCGCCCGCGCGCCGGACAACAGCTCGGCGGACAACAGTTCGAGCCGCTCGACGGCGTCGCCGGCGCTGCGCCACGGGGCGTCGGCGGCGTTCTGCAGAACCGCGGGCCGCGGCCCCGTCCAGGGCGCGGCCAGGTCCGCGTCGAGCGGGTCGAACGCGGCCGCCGGCAGCAGATCGGCCGCCAGCGCGCGCAGCAGCGACGCGTCTTCGTCTCGGCTCCCGCGCGGGACGCGGACCAGCGCCGCCAGCAGGTCGGTCTCGAGACGCCCTTCGGGACTGCGGCCGAACACATGCAGGCCGTCGCGGATCTGGCTTTCCTTCAGCTCGCACAGATAGGCGTCGAGCTTGCGCAGCCGCGCGTCGGCGTCGTCTTCGGGGTCGAGACCGGCGTCGAGATCGAGTCCGCCGTTTTCGGTCAGCGAAAGGATCTCGGCGCGCAGATGGGCCGACCGTCGCGGGTCGACGCCGGAAGCCTCGTAATACTCGTCGACCAGCGCTTCGAGATCCTTCAGCGGGCCGTAGCTCTCGGCTCGGGTCATCGGCGGGGTCAGATGGTCGATGATCGCCGCTTGGGCGCGCCGTTTGGCCTGGGTCCCCTCGCCCGGATCGTTGACGATGAAGGGATAGAAATGCGGCGTCGGCCCGAACGCCGCCTCGGGCAGGCAGGCCTCGGACAACGCCAGCGCCTTGCCGGGCAGCCATTCGAGATTGCCGTGCTTGCCCAAATGCACGATCGCGTCGGCCTCGAACCGCCGGCGCAGCCAAATGTAAAAGGCCAGATAGTGATGCGGCGGCGGCAGGTCGGGGCAGTGATAGGTCTCGCTCGGATCGACATCATAGCCGCGCGACGGCTGCACCCCGAGCGCGACGCCGCCGAACGAGAGGATCGACAGAACAAAGGCCGCGCGGTCGCGGTCGAGATACGGATCCGCCTCGGGCGGCCCCCAGCGCGCCTCGATGCGCTCTCGCGCCGCCGCAGGCAACGCGGCGTAGGCCTCGCGATACGCGCCGAGCGTCAGCCGCGCGCCGCCGTCGCGCGCCGACCGGTCGGCCAGTCGGTTGGTCGGCCCCGCCAGGATCCGGGCCATCAGCGCGGCGCCGTCGGCCGGGGCCTGCTCGACCCGGTAGCCGCCCTCGCGCAACGCGTCGAGGACCGCCGCCGCCGAGGCCGGCGCGTCGAGGCCGACGCCGTTGCCGAGCCGCCCGTCTCGGCTGGGATAGTTCGCGAGGACCAGCGCGACCCGCCGCTCGGCCGGCCTCTTGCGCGCCAGACGCGTCCACGCCGCGGCGAGGCGGGCGACGAACGCGACCCGGTCGTCTTCGGCGCGGTGCGCGGTGATCGGGCATTGGCACGCCGCGTCGCGATAGGCTTCGGCTTTGAACGCGATCGCTCGGGTCAAGATCCGCCCGTCCACCTCAGGCAGCGCCACGTTCATGGCGATGTCGCGGGGCGACAAGCCGCGATCGCCGGCGCGCCAGGCGTCGGCCGCGCCCGAGGCGAGCACCAGTTGAAGCACCGGCGGGCGCCGCCCGTCGGGCCCGCTCGGCGCATCGAGCGGGGTGGCGGGCGCGTCGGCCCCGCAGAGGCCCTGGGAACCCGGGGACGCGCCGCCCGGCGCGGGCGTCGAGCCGGCGGCCCCGACCGAAAAGCCGGTGGCGTTCAACACCAGGTCCGGCGGGGCCGCGGCGAAGGTCTCGGACAGCGTGGCCGCCGACACCGGATCCTTCAGCGACGCGACGAACAGGGGCAGCGGATTCTGTCCCTCGGCCGCCAGCGCCTCGATCAGCCGATTGATCGGCTGCAGGCCGCCGCCCTGGATCAGCGCGCGGTAGAACACCAGCGCCGTCGTCGGCGCGCCGGGTCGCCAGGCGCGCCGCACCGCGTCGAGATCCGCCGCGGCGACGCCCGGCCAATAGAGCCCCGCCTTCAGCAGCGGTTTCGCCGCCGGCGGGGCGTCTTCGGGCCGTCGCGGGCCGATCGCCCAGGCCGCGTAGCGCAGAAGGTTGGCCGCGTTCTCCGGGCCGCCTTCGACGCAGTAGGACCAGAGCGCCGTCCAGGTCTCGTGGTCGACGGTCGAGGCCCGAAACAGCGCGTCGTCGGGCTTGTCGTCGCCGGGCAGCGCCGCGAAGGCGATCCCGGCGGCGTTCAAGCGGGCGGAGAACTGCTCGAGCCCGTAGCGCCAATAGGCCTCGCCGCCCAAAATCCGAGCGATCACGAACCGCGCGCCGAGGGCCGTCTTGTCGAGATAGAGGTCGACCGAGAACGGGTGCGTCAGCCAGCCGAGCTGGGCGAGGCGAAGCTCGGGGGCCTCGGCGCCGAGCCCGGCCCGCGCCTCGGCCAGCGCGGCGATCTCGGTGTCGGCGGCGGACAGGAACACCAGATCGGCCGGGTCCTGAGCCGGATCGACCGGCTCGGCCGCGTCGGCGGCTTCGCCGGACTGGGCTTGTAGAAGATGCATGGCGGGGGCGCGCTCGCAGGGATCAGACGACGATCCGGCCGCCGAGGCGGTCCGCGATCGCGGCGCGGTCGAGGCCGCGCAGGCCGATCACCACGAAGCGCGCGATCCGCCGGGCGTCCGGCGCGAGCGGCTGGTCGAAATGGCTGTCGACCCGCGGACCGACCGCCTGCACGGTCAGCCGCATCGGCTTGCCCGCCACCGCCGCGAAGCCTTTGAGCCTCAGCAGCCCATGGGCGCGCATGGCGTCGGCGACCTGCTGTTCAAAGGCGGCGGGCTCGGCGATCTCCGGGGTTTCGACGACGAAGCTGTCGAACGCGTCATGGCCGTGGTCATGCGCCGCCTGATCGGCGCGCGCGGGGTCCGCATGATCATGCGCGTGCTCGTGCTCGTGGTCGTGGTCGTGGTCGTGGTCGTGCGCGTGGTCGTGCGCGTGGTCGTGCGCGTGGTCGTGCGCGTGATGATGGATCTCCCGCCGCGCCTCGAGATCGGCTTCGGCCGCCACGCCGAGGCCGAGCAGCGCCGCCGGATCGACGGCGCCCCGCGCCGCGCGGATCACCGGCACGCCCGGGCGCGCGCGCGCCGCGAGCCGCTCGACCAGCTCGGCGCTGTCGGACGGGGCCATCAGATCGGTCTTGTTGAGGATGATCAGATCGGCGCAGGCGAGCTGGTCTTCGAACAGCTCGGCCAACGGGGTCGCGTGGTCCAGAGCCGCGTCGGCCGCGCGTTGCCGCGCCACGGCGTCCGTATCGGCGGCGAAGCGCCCGGCGGCGACCGCCGGCCCGTCGACCAGCGTCGCCACCCCGTCGACCGTCACGCGCGTGCGGATCTCTGGCCAGGCGAAGGCGCGCACCAGGGGCTGCGGCAGGGCGAGGCCCGAGGTCTCGATCACGATGTGCTCGGGCGGCTCGGGGCGGTCGAGCAGCATGCTCAGCGTCGGCAGGAAATCGTCGGCCACGGTGCAGCAGATGCAGCCGTTCGACAGCTCGACGACGTCCTCGTCGCGACAGGCGGCGTCGCCGCAGCCTTTCAGGATGTCGCCGTCGACCCCCATGTCGCCGAACTCGTTGACGATCAGCGCGATGCGGCGGCCGCCCGCATTGGCCAGCAGATGCCGGATCAGCGTGGTTTTCCCGGCGCCGAGGAAGCCGGTGACGACGGTCGCGGGAATTTTGGGCATGGGGGCTCCGTTCGGGGGCGGCGCGCGCTCGCGCGCGGTCAGGCTGTGAAGATCCGCCCCGCGAGCCGGTCGCGCGGCTCCCAGCCGGCGCGCTCGAGGTCGGTGTCGAGATGCTCCTCCTCGGGCCAGCCGAGGCAGAGATAAGCCACCAGCGTCCAGGTCTCGGGCGCCGACAGCGCGTCGCGCACGGCCTCGGGATCGAGGATCGAGACCCAGCCCACGCCGAGGCCGCGCGCGCGGGCGGCAAGCCAGATCTGCATCACGGCGCAGACCACCGAATAGCGCTTCGCCTCGGGCATGCTGCCGCGGCCGAGACCGCGGCCCTTGTCGTCCGTCTCGTCGACGAAGGCCGCCAGATGCGCCGGCGCCTCGGCCAGGCCCGCCAGCTTCAGCCGGGCGTAGGCGGCGGCGTCGTCGGCGGCGCGCGCCGTCGCCTCGGCGGCGTAGCAGCGCCGGTGGCTCTCGATCACGGCGGCGCGGGCCTCGGCCGAGCGGACCTGAACGAAGCGCCAGGGCTCGGACAGGCCCACGGACGGGGCCGACCCCGCCGCCCCGAGCACCGCGGTCAGCAGCGGCTCCGGGATCGGATCGGCGCGGAAGCGGCGCACGTCGCGCCGCCAGCGAAACAGCGCGTCGAGCTCTTCCTGGAACGCCGTCGAAAACCGCACCGCCGCCAGCGCTCCGCCGCTCAGACCCCGAGACCGAGGGCGGCGAAGGCCGCGCCCTCGACGACCTCGAGGATCAAAAACAGGCCGACGCCGGCGGCCATCGCGCCCGCCAGCCGCGGGGCGGGCCCGAAATCGCCGGCCTCGCGCGCGGCCCCAGCGCCGGACGCGGCGCGGCCGAGGGCCAGGACGGCGGCCCCCGCCAGCACCGCGATCAGATATTGCGTCAGCCCCAGGCCGAGCAGATAGCCGACCGTCACGGACACCGCCGCCCCGCCCTCTTGCCCGGCGATCGACTCGCCGAACGCCCAACCGTGGAACAGGCCGGCGACCGCGAACAGCCCCGCCGCCAGGCCCAGCGACAGCGCGCGGCCGGCCATCGCGAGGCCGCCGACCAACAGCAGCGAGAGCGCGATCGCGGGTTCGACCATCGGCAGCGCGACGCCGGCGATGGCGACGCCGACGCCGCCGAGCATCGCCGCCACATAGGCAAGCGGGGCGACCAGCGCGCGGCCGGTGTAGAGCGCGGCGACGCCGGCGGCCGCGACGAAGAACAGGTGATCGAACCCCAGAAGCGGATGGCCCACGCCCGAGAGCAGCCCGTGGCTGAACGTCTCCATCGGCGCGCCGGCCAACGGATGGTGCGCCAACGCCGGCGAAGCGGCCGTCGCGACGGCGACGGCGAGGCACAGCCGGGTTGAGGCGGATCGCAACTGGAAGGTCTTCATGGTACGCGCCCTCGTCACTGCCGCGCGGCGGGGCGCGACTGCGCCCAGGCCGGGGTCTTCCCACATTATCTCGCGGAGAGGGCGGATCGGTCGCGACGGCGGCGCGGGGACGACGCTCCGGCGCGCCCAGGGGCGGTCCGGCGACGCGGCCTCAGCCGGCCCGACGGCGGCCGCGACGCGGGCGCGCTGCGACGCGCGTCCCTTCCGCGGCCCGAAGGGCGACGCGACGCGATCCGGATCACCCCGTCCGTCTCACGCAGTCTCGCCGCGGCGGCGGCGAGGCGAGGCAGGTCTCCTGGCTTGCGGGTCGTCGCGGGCGATCGCCTTCCCGATCCGATGCGCGGCCCGATCGGCCGCAGGATCAGTGGCGCGTGATCGCGCGCTCTCCGCTCACAGTCGCGGGGGCGGCTTCGGCTGGCGGCCCCCGGGCTGGGTCGACCGCGTCCGAATTCCCTATTCTCCCGATCGCGCCTCGGGCGCGGACCGGGAACCTCTGAACGAAGGGATCAAACGGCCGGCGACGCCTGTCAAGCGCGCTTGTCGCCTGGGGCGTGCGACGAAGCGGACGCCGGGCGGCCCGAGGTCGCGCTTCAGGTCGCGCCCGAGGTCGCGCCCGGTCCGATCCGCCGGGCCCGAAGCGCGACGCGCGGAGCGCTATGCCCGGGGCGCCATGCTCGGAGCGCCATGAATCGCGCGCCATGACTGGCGCGCCGGCCGCGGGACCGCACGCTTGCGCAAAACCCCTGGTCTGGTACCGTCCCGCCAAATGTATTCGCAAGACGAGGCGGTCCCTGTGTCCATCGACCGCGGCGACCGGCCGAACGGCGCCGAGCGCCTCCGGCCGACCGAGACGGGGACGCCAGCGGCCGACGCCGGCTCGGGCGCGCCGATCGCCGATCCGCGCGGGCCGTCC
>CAZBIG010000100.1:0-8745 GCA_964491865.1 uncultured Neomegalonema sp.
CCGGGACCCGGCCCGGGACCCGGGCTGTTCGGAGCGGGCGTATTGGGCGGACGCGCTCAGACGGCGCCTCCGCGCGGCGACGGCGGCGGGGGCGGAGCCGCCGCTGTTGCTGCGCGACGACGCCGCGACCGCGTTGGCGGCGACCGGCGCGCTGATCGCCGCGACCCGCGACCCCGGCGCCGGCGCCCGCTTAGCCCGTCTCGCGATCGGCGTCGGGGTCGCGGCGCCGGAACCGCCGGGCGCGGCCCTGGTCCTGCGCGCGCTCGAGGCCTCGGCGTCGCCTGAGCGGATCGACGTTTGGGCGCGGCCGCCGGCGCGGCTCGACGCGTGTTGGCGCGCGGATCAGGCGCCCGGCCGTCCCTTCACGGCCGTGGCGGACGCGGGCCTGCGCCGCAACGACGCCGCCAGCGCGCGCGAAACGCTGGCGTTGATCGCGCTCGCGGGCGGCGGGGCGCTTTTCGGCGCGGCGCTGGCGGGGTAGGGCGTCAGGGTCGCGCGCCGCTCGGACCCCGCGCGCCGCCAGACGATGAGGACGCGCCATGCCCCGGCCCAGCAGGCCGCGAGAACTCGCGGAGTATTGCGGCACCTTCGCCGTGTGGGCGCTGCTGTGCCTGCTGCCGCCGCGCCCGCGCTGGCGGTTCGCCGGTTGGACGGGGCGGCGCGTCGGGCCTCGGCTGTGGTTCGCCGCCCGCGCCGAGGCGGCGCTCCGCGACCGAATGCCCGAGCTGTCCGACGCCGACCGCGCGGCCGTGATCGCCGAGATGATGGAGAATTTTTCGCGGCTGCTGGTCGAGTACGAGAGCCTGCCGCGGTTTTACCAGGATGTCGGGTCTTGGCGCGTTGAGGGCGCGGAGCATCTGCGCGCCGCTCAGGCGGCGGCGAACGGACGGCTGGTGGTGGTCACGGCGCATTTCGGCCATTGGGAGGCGGTGCGCGCGGTTTCGCTGGCTGAGGGCGCGCCGTTGGCGCTGATCTATCGGGCGTTCAACAACCGGCTGTTGGACGCGTGGTTCAAGCGCCGCATCGAATCGACCGGGCAACCCGCCTTTCACAAGGGCAAGACCGGCGCGCGCGCGCTGTATCGGCATGTGACAGAGGGCGGCGGGGCGATGATCCTGGTCGATCAGCGGGCGGGCGGGGCCCCGGTGCTCGATTTCCTCGGCCGCGAGGCGGAGACCTCGCTGGCGGCGGCGCAGCTCGCCCTGCGCGCCGGCGCGCCGCTGCTGACCGCCCGGGCGGTTCGCCAAGGGGAAGGGTTCGTGGTGGTGTTCGACCCGCCCGTGCCCGAGGCCGACGCCGCCGAGATGATGCAGACCGTGAACGACCGGATCGCCGATTGGGTGCGGACCGATCCGGGGCAATGGTTTTGGCTGCATCGCCGCTGGAAGGTGCGCCGCGGCGACCGCACCCGAAAGGGCTCGGCGGCGCGGCCCGCCGACGCGCGGCGGCCGACGCTTTCGTAGCGCGTCAATCGGGCGCGATCGACCGCCCGGCCGCGACCTTCGCCGCGCCGATGATCGGCCCGAGCGCGTCCGGCTCGGGCGGCGGAGCGTGCACGATCACCGCATAGGCCTCGGCGGGCGCGTCGGGCAGCGGGACGGCGTAGCGCGCGGTTTCGGCGCCGTCCCAGACGCCGACGGAGATCATTTGAGACACCACATTGTGGTAGGCGAGCGTCTGGCCGGCGTTCTCGCCGCGCGGGATCGCGGTCTCGCGTCGGCGCTCATAGCCGATCGCCCAGACCGCGCCGCCGCCGGCGACCGGGGCGTCGGCCGCCGCCACCGTCACCGACAGGGCGCCGTCGGCGCGCGCGGCGGCGACCGTCGCGGGCGCGGGGCGGCTTTTGAGCGCGGCGATCGCCGCCTCGGCCTGATCGCGACGGCTGCCGACCAGCTCGCGGCGGCCCTGCAGCACCAGTTGCGGCGTGTAGACCATGCGCTTGCGCATCGCGACCTGGTAAGCGCGTTGCCGGGCCGAGTGCTCGGGCTTGGCGAACGGGTCCCGCCAGCCGAGATGGTCCCAGTAATCGATGTGGAACGACAGCGCGACCACGTCCGGCCGGTCGGCCAGAGCGCCCAGATAGGCGTCGGCCGGCGGGCAGGAGTTGCAGCCCTGCGAGGTGAACAGTTCGGCGACGACGACGGTTTCGGCGCGCGCCGCGCCGGCGTGGCCGACGGACGCGGCCGCCAGCAGCAGCGCGGCCGCGCGCGCCCAACCGCCGACGGCGAACGCGACCCGGGGCCGCGCCGTCCGACCTGATGAAATCCGCCGCATCGTCTTTCTCCGCTCTCGAAAGGCTTTATGAGTGGATAAAAGCGTCTCGCCCGCCGCGCCAATCAAGCGCTGGTGACCGAGGCGAGACGCGGCGCGCCGTCATGCGGCCGTCATGCGGCCGTCGCGGCGTCCGACGGCGCAGACCGTCACGCGCGACCGCGCCGATGCGCGCGGGTTGTAGGGAGCGAAGAACATGAGCGACAGGGTCGAGAACGGGGCGAGCGGCGAGGGCGAGAAGCGGCCGGGAACGGCGCTGGTGCCGCGGCCGGACGTGGAGCCGGGCGGAGCGCTGGTGGCGCGCCCGACCGCCGAAGACGTCCATGCGGACCCCGACGCGGACGCCGCCAATGGCTCCGCCGCGGACGCGGATCGCGACGCGCCGGTCGAGCCCGAGCCGGCCGAAGCGCCGGCCGACGGGGGCGCGGCGTCCGAAACCCGCGCCGTCGACGCCGAACCCGAGGTCGTGGCGGCCGAGACCCTCGAACCTGCGCCGCCCGAGGCGGCGCTGACGGCGCGCGGGGCCCGCGCGGCGGTCGTGCTGGCGGGCGTGCTCGGCGGGGCCTTCGATTTCGGCGCGCCGGGGCGCGCGCTCGGGCCCGGCGGGTGGCGCTTGACCCAGGGCCCTCGGATCGGCGTCGACGGCCGGTCCGCCCGCCCGGCCTTCGCCGCCTGGCGGCGCGAGCGGCTGGCGGCGTTCGGATCGGGCCCCGAGAACTGGCCGGACGTCGCGCCCGACTGGGTGTGCGAGATCCTCGACGCCGCGGACGACGCGGCGGCGGCCGAGGCCCAGGCGCGCGCGGCGCTCTACGCGGCGGCCGGCGTCAGCTGGCTGTGGCTGCTCGACCCCGAGGCCGGCGCGCTCGAATGCTTCGAAGCCGGCGCAAGCGGGTTCGTGCGGCTCGGCGCGTTTTACGAGGGCGAAGAGGTCGCGGCGCCGCCGTTCCACACCGCGCCGTTCCCGCTCAGCGCGCTCTGGGCGGATTGAACTCGGGCAGGCCGCGCGGAAACCGGCGACGCAGGGCGTCAAAGCGCCGGACGACGTCCAGCACCGGCTCGCCCGGCCGCCCCTCGGGCGCGTAAAGCGCTTTCAAGAGCAGCCGATCGAGCCGCGGATCCTTTGGGATCGCGCGATTGTCGAACGAGAAAAAGGGCGATCCGATCGCGTCGTTCGGCAGGCCCATGGCCTGGAACAGCTCTTCGCGCAGGCAGGGCTCGAGCGCGTAGCCGGGCGCGTTGGGATTGAGCGCCACGATCCCATAGTCGAGCGCAGGCGATCCGGCCGGGCGCGCCAGGGTGACGAAACAGGGCAGCTGGTCGCGCGCGGCGAGCCGCCAAAAGCGCGGATCCGGCGGCCCGAGCGCGTCGCCCAGCGCGCCGATCGCCGGGCCGGGGGCGATCACCACGAACAGATCCGCCTCGATCGCGGGCCCCGACGCGGGCGTGAGCCGAAGTCGGCGATCCGCCGGGCCGGCGCGTCTGAGATCGAGCCTGACGGCGCCGCGCGTGAGCGTGCCGGGGTCGCCGTCCACCAGATCGAACAGGCCGTCGCCCGCGTCCCTCGGGGCGTCGGCGTCCGGCGCGAAGGCCGGCCCGATCAGCCGCCCGATCTCGCCGAGGGTCGCCTCCGCGATCGCGCGCTCCGCCGGATCGGCGATCAGAAGGGCGATGCGCGGCGGGCTCGGCCAACGCAGGGCGCGGCCGCCGCCCGGATCGAGAATGCGCGCGGCGTCGCCCGCGGGCGTTCTGAGATCGACGCGCGCCGGCTCGGCCCGTCCCGCGCTCGGCGCTAAAGCCAGAACCGCGGCCAGCGACAAGGCGAGCGACCGGGCCAGCGACCAGCTAAGCGCCGCGGGGCGCGCCGGATCAGGCGGCGCTCGCCTGCACGATCGTCGTGGTCGGAAACGGGATGTCGACATGGTCCGCGTCGAACCGCTCTTTCACCTTGCGCGTCAGGTCGAATTTCAGCGCCCAATAATCCTCGGCGGCGCACCAGACCCGCACCGTGAAATCGACCGAGCTGTCGCCCAAATTGGTGACCGCGACGAACGGTTCGGCCGGTTCGGATTTCACGCGCGCGTCCTCGGCGATCACCGCGCGGATCGCGGTCTCGGCGGTTTTCAAATTCGCTCCATAGCCGACGCCGAAAACCAGATCCACCCGGCGCTCGGGATGGGCCGAGTAATTCGTGATGATGTCGCCCCAAATCTGCCCGTTCGGCGCGATGATCTGCACATTGTCGACGGTGGCGAGTTCGGTGATGAACAACGTCACGCTTTTCACGGTGCCCGACACGCCGGCCGCCTCGATGTAATCGCCGACTTTGAACGGGCGGAACAGCACCAACATCACCCCGGCCGCGAGGTTGGACAGGGTGCCTTGCAACGCCAGACCGATCGCCAGGCCGGCGGCGCCGATCAGGGCGACCAGAGACGTGGTCTCGACGCCGAAGCGGTTGAGGACGGCGATGATGACGACGGCCAACACGCCGTAATAGGCGATGCTGCCGAAAAAGCCGGCCAGGGTCTGATCGATGCGCGGCGCCGTCGTCGCGCGACGGGTGACGAAGCGCCCGACGCGCCCGGCGGCCCAGAAGCCGAAGATCAGGATCAACGCCGCGATCAACGCGTTCACCCCGTATTGAACGGCCAGCGCCTGTAGATATCCCACATTTTCGCCGAGGCCGTTCACGAGATCCGACGCGGTTTCCCCCATACCCAAACTCCTGATCTGCAAAGAATCTCCAACACGCCTACCATAAACCGCGCCGCAGCGCCGCGGTTCCGCGCGGCGCCGTCGGCGTTGCGGCCCGGGCGGCCGGACGCTTACAAGCAGGCGCGTAGTTGTGTCGGAGGGCGTCGCCGTTGTTTCCCCACCCGCATCTGCTCGGGGTCGACGGCCTCGCGCCCGAGCATATCGAGACGATCCTGCGGACGGCGGACGCGTATGCGGATCAGAACGCGGCGCACGCCAAAATCGAGCGCAGGCTGTCCGATAAAACGCTGATCAACCTGTTTTTCGAAGCGTCGACGCGGACCCAGGCGAGTTTCGAACTCGCCGCCAAGCGCCTGGGCGCGACCGTGATGAACATGTCGATCAAAAGCTCGTCGATGTCGAAGGGCGAGACCCTGCTCGACACGGCGGTGACCCTGAACGCCATGCTGCCCGACATTCTGGTGGTGCGGCATCAGGACGCCGGCGCGGTGGCGTTGCTCGCGAACAAGGTCAATTGCGCGGTGGTCAACGCCGGCGACGGCTGGCACGAGCACCCGACCCAGGCGCTGCTCGACGCGCTGACGATGCGTCGGGCGTTCCGGGCGCGGCGCGGGCCGGACAGCGACGCCGCGGCGCTGCGCGGGCTGACCATCGCCATCTGCGGAGATCTGACGCACAGCCGGGTCGCGCGCTCGAACATTTTTCTGCACCGGATCCTCGGCAACCGGGTTCGGATCGCCGCGCCGCCGACGCTGACGCCGGTCGGACTCGAGGCGTTGGGGGTCGAGGTCTGCCGCGACCTGTCGACCGCGGCCCGCGGAGCGGACGTGGTGATGATGCTGCGCCTGCAGACCGAGCGGATGGACGGCGCGTTCATCCCCTCGACGCGCGAGTATTTCCACAGCTACGGGCTCGACGCCGAAGAGCTGAGCCACGCCAAGCCCGACGCGCTGCTGATGCATCCTGGGCCGATGAACCGCCGGGTCGAGATCGACAGCGCGCTGGCCGACGATCCGACGCGCTCGGTGATCGCCGCTCAAGTCGAAATGGGGGTCGCGGTCCGCATGGCGGTGCTCGACCTGGTCTCGGCGAACCTGCCGCACACCGCGCCGGCGTCGGAGCGCGCCTTCGGCGGCCCGCCGCCGGGCCGGTTTTTCGGGGCCGAGGCGGCGCGCGCCCGGTCGCCCGCGCGCAAGGCGCTGGTGCGGGCCCGGCTGATCGATCCCGAGCGCGCCGGAACCCCCGAGGGCGACCGGCCGGGGTCGGTGCTGATCGAGGACGGCCGCATCCTGGCCCTCGAGGGTCCCGCCCCGGAGCTCGGCGAGGGCTTCGGCGTCGTCGACTGCGGCGGGCTCGCCCTGGCGCCGGGGCTGGTCGATCTGCGGGTGTTCATCGGCGAGCCGGGCGAGCGGCATAAGGAGAGCTTCGGCTCGGGGGGCGAGGCGGCCTGCGCCGGCGGGGTCACCACCATCGTGACGCAGCCCGAAACGGAGCCGCCGGTCGATGATCCGGCCCTGCTCGAATTCGTCGCCCAGCGCGTCGCCGAGGAGAGCCGCGATCACGCCATGCCGCATGTCCGGGTGATGGCGGCGCTGACCAAAGGGCTCGAGGGCAAGCGGATGGCCGAATACCGCTTTTTGCTCGAGGCCGGCGCGATCGGGTTCTCCGAGGGCGACCGCACGGTGGCCGACGCGCTGGTGCTGCGGCGGTGCTTCGAATACGCGGCCGAGCTCGGCGCGCTGGCGGCGCCGATCGCGCTCGATCCCGATCTGACCGCCGGCGCCTGCGCGACCGAGAGCGCGTTCGCCACCCGCCTCGGCCTGCCGGCGGGCCCGGCGGCCGCCGAGGCGCTCGCCCTGACCCGAGACCTCGGGTTGGCGCGGTTGACCGGCGTGCGCTACCACGCCGCTCAGATTTCGACGCGCGCGGGGGCGGACGCGATCGCCGAAGCCAAGGCGTCCGGGCTCGACGTGACCGCGGCGGCCGCGGTGCACCATGCGACGCTGACCGAAACCGACATTCGGGACTATCGGACCTTCTACAAGGTCACGCCGCCGTTGCGCGCCGCCGAGGATCGCGACGCGGTCGTCGCGGCCCTCGCCGACGGCGTGATCGACTGCCTGGTCTCGGCGCACCGGCCGCAAAACGAGGAGTCCAAGCGCTTGCCCTATGCGCGGGCCGCCGCCGGCGCGGTCGGGCTCGAGACGCTGCTGCCGGCCGCGCTCTCGCTGGTCCATGCCGGCAAGCTGTCGCTGCCGCAGCTGTTTCAGAAGCTGTCGCTGAACCCCGCGCGGCGCCTGGGGCTGGACTGCGGACGCCTCGCGCCCGGCGCGCCGGCCGATCTGACGTTGTTCGACCCGGACGCGCGGCGGACCTTGTTCCGCCGTCAGTTGCGCTCGAAGTCGAAGAACACGCCGTTCGACCGCGCCGAGCTGCGCGGCCAGGTGCGGCGCACCTTCGTCGCCGGGCGCACGGTGTTCGACGCGTCGCCCGAGAGCGGCGGCGGCCGAGATGCGGGCGGCGGATCGCAGTGACCAAAGCCGGGGGCGCGCCATGATCGAAATACCGAAGATTTACGACCTGTCCGCCGGGCTCCCCTATTATTTGACGGCGTTCTCTCTGGCCTTCGCCGTCGGCGCGACGCCGTTCGGGCTGCTGGTGGCCCGCGCTTTCGGGCTCGGCGACATCCGCAAGATCGGTTCGGGCAACATCGGCGCGACCAACGTGCTGAGAACCGGCAACAAGACCGCCGCCGCCTTCACCTTGGCGCTCGACGCGGCGAAAGGCGCGGTTCCCGCCTTGGCGGCTTTTCACCTGGCCGGGCCGATCGCCGCGGGCTGCGCCGGCTTCGGCGCGTTCGTCGGCCATTGCTATTCGCCGTATCTGAACTTCAAGGGCGGCAAAGGCGTCGCCACCGGGTTCGGCGCGCTTTTGGCTTGGCGTCTCGAAATCGGGATGCTCTGCGCCCTGGTCTGGATCGCGGCGGCGGCGGCGACCCGGATCTCGTCCGTCGCTTCGATGTCGGCGGCGGCGGCGGCGCTGATCGCGATCCCGGTTTTTTCGGAATGGGATTACGGGCCCTTCGCCCTCGGCATGGCGGCGATCCTGATCTGGCGGCACAAGGCCAATATCGGGCGTCTGATCCGCGGCGAGGAGCCGCGCCTCGGCCGAAAATCCTCGGCGGGCGGGACGTGAGCGGCCCGGGGCCCACGGCGACCGACGCGGCGGCGGCGGACCCGTTCGACGGGCCGCCCCCGATCCTGCCGAGCAAGACCCCTAAGGATGGGCGGGCGCGGCGCGACTGGCTGCGCTTGGCGCGCGCCGGCGGCGTCGGGCCCGCCACCTTCATCCGACTGATGCGCCGGGCCGCCTCGGCCGCCGAGGCGCTCGAGGCGCTTCCCGCGATGTCGGCGCGGGGCGGCGGCCGCGCGCCCGAGATCCCGTCCGAGGCGGCGATCGACGACGAGCTCGCCGCCGCCGAGCGGGTCGGCGCGCGGCTGCTTTGTCTCGGCGCGCCGGACTATCCGCGCCTGCTCGCCCAAATCGACGCGCCCCCGCCCGCGCTCTGGGCGTTGGGAGATCCGGCGCGCCTGGCGGCCCCGACCATCGCGCTGGTGGGCGCGCGCAACGCGTCGGCGCTGGCGCGCCGCTGGGCCGAGGCCGCGGCCGCCGCGCTGGCCGAGCGCGGCGCGGTGGCGGGCGCGGGGCTCGCCCGCGGCGGCGACGCGGCGGCGCATCGGGGCGCTCTCGAGGGCGCGC
>CAZBIG010000101.1:0-8733 GCA_964491865.1 uncultured Neomegalonema sp.
TCTGGTTGCCGCCGGAGGGCTGTTCCTACCGCATCGCGGTGGTTTCGATGAAAAAAGCCTATCCAGGCCACGCCAAGCGTGTGATGTTTGGGGCGTGGAGCTATCTGCGCCAGTTCATGTACACGAAATGGGTGATCGTGGTCGACGCCGACGTGAACGCGCGCGATTGGAAAGACGTCTGGTGGGCGATCACCACGAAGATGGATCCGGCGCGGGATGTCACGTTGATCGACAACACCCCGATCGACTATCTCGACTTCGCCTCGCCGGTGTCGGGCTTGGGCAGCAAGATCGGCCTTGACGCGACGGACAAGCTGCCAGGCGAGACGGATCGCGAATGGGGCGAGGTCCTCGACATGGACGATGCGACCAAGGCCGAGGTCGACGCGATGTGGGGCGCGCTTGGCATTCGGCTTTGACGGGCCGCCGGACCTGACAGCCGAACGCGGCGGGCCCGACCCGCGCGCCGGACGGACTTGATCCGGGGCGGGATCCGGCTCATCCGAGAGCCGCCGGGCGCCGCGCGCGCCACCACAGACTGCGGAGGGACCGCCGATGTCGCTGCCCATCACCTCGTTCTATGTCGGCGTTTTGGCGCTGCTGTTTCTGGCGCTCAGCTTTCGCGTCAGCCTGGGCCGAATAAAGCACAGGGTTCTGATCGGCGACGGGTCCAACGAAGATCTGTTCCGGCGCATGCGCGCCCAGGCCAACACCGCCGAGTATCTGCCGCTGGCGCTCATCATTCTGGCGCTGGTCGAAGGGTCGACCGCGCCCGCCTGGGTGGCGCATTTGTTCGGCGCGGCGCTGGTGGTCGGTCGGGTGTTCCACGCCTACGCGCTGTCGTCGGTCGGCGCGCCGGCGGCCTATCGCCAGATCGGGGTGCTGCTCACCTGGGGCGTGCTGTTCTTCGGCGGGCTGGGCCTGATCGGGCACGCGCTGATCAGCGGCGGGGTGACGCCGGCATGATCGACGAGAAAAGGTTGGATGATTTGGCGGCGGCGCTGATCCGCGCGGCGACCGACGCCGGCGCGGAAGCGGCGGACGCGGTGGCGAGCACGGGCGAGAGCCTCGGCGTGACGGCGCGCGGCCGCGCGCTTGAAGAGGCCGAGCGCCAGGAGACCGTCGATTTCGGTTTGCGCGTGTTGATCTCGGGCTCGGAAGACGGTCGGGCGGGCTTCCGCCAAGCGTCGGTCAGCGCGTCCGATCCGGACCCCGCGGTGATCAAGACGCTGGCCGAGCGCGCGGTCGCCATGGCCCGCGAGGCGCCGCTCGACCCGTATGCGGGCCTCGCGCCGCCGGAGCTTCTGATCCAGGAGATCCCCGATCTCGACCTGATCGACGCCGAGGCCCCCCCGTCGCCGGAGGCGCTGCTCGAGACCGCGCTGGCCCTCGAAGAGAGCGCGCTGGGCGTTGCCGGGGTGGCGCAGGTCGAAGGGGCCTCGGCGGGGTGGCGGGTCGGTCGGATCGTTCTGGCGGCGACCAACGGCTTCCACGGGGCCTATGACAGCGGCTCGCATTCGATCAGCGTGTCCGCCGTGGCGGGGACGGGCGTCGCGATGGAGCGCGACTACGCCTACTCGGCTCAGCGCAAGCGGTCGGATCTGAAAAGCGTCGAGGAGATCGGGCGCGACGCGGGCGCGCGGGCGGTGCGGCGCCTGAACCCGAAGCGCCCGAAGACCGGGGCCTATCCGGTGATCTTCGAGCCGCGGATCGCGGCCGGGATCGCGAGCGCGTTGACCGGCGCGCTGAACGGGGCCGCGGTGGCGCGCGGCGCGAGTTTTCTGCGCGACAAGATGGGCGCGCGCATCGCGCCCGAGACGTTTCAGCTGCACGAGGATCCGACCCGGCCCGGCGGGCTGGGGGCTCGGCCGTTCGACGGCGAGGGGCTTGCGGGCCGGTCGAAACGGCTGATCGCCGACGGGGTGGTGTCGGAATGGCTGCTCGACCTCGCTTCGGCGCGAAAGCTCGGGCTCGACAGCAACGGCTCGGCCGCGCGCAGCGTGGGCGGCGCGCCGAACCCGGGGGCGGGCGAGGTCTGGATCGCGCCGGGCGCGGTCGCCCCCGAAGAGCTGCTCCGAGGCGTGAGCGAGGGCGTCTGGATTCATGAGATGATGGGCGCTGGCTTTAACGCCGTGACCGGCGACTACAGCCGGGCGGCGACGGGTTTTTGGATCGAAAACGGCGAGATCGCGCATCCGATCTCGGAGTTCACGGTGGCGGGACAAGTTTTCGAGATGCTGGAGCGCATGACCGTGGCGAACGATCTGACGCGCGAGCGTCGGATCGACAGCCCGACCCTGTTGATCGACGGGCTGCGTCTTGGCGCCGAATGACCCGAATGACCCGGACGCGCGCGCTGCGGACGGGGCGGCCCCCGACGCGCTCGCCGATTTGGCGTTGCTGATCGAGGCGGTGCGGGCGGCGGCGCCATTGGCGCTGAAGGACTTTCGTCCGGGGGGCGCGGCGGCCGCCGAGACCTGGGCCAAGACGCATGATCAGAGCGTGGTGACGGCGGCCGACCATGCGGTGAACGGCGCGCTGCGCGAGATTTTGCAGGCGGAACGACCCGACTATGGGTGGCTGTCGGAGGAAGATGCGGACGATCTCGACCGCTTGGCGCGCCGGCGGGTGGCGATCGTCGATCCGATCGACGGCACGCGGTCGTTCGTCGAAGGCCGTCCGGAATGGTGCGTGTCGATCGCGATCGCCGAGTCGGGTCCGGCCGGCGCGTCTCCGATCGCGGCGGCGGTGTACGCGCCGGCGCTCGACAAGCTGTTCGCCGCGGCGCGCGGGGCCGGCGCGACGCTGAACGGCGCGCCGATCCGGGCGGCCGATCCGGTCGCGGCCGAGGGCGCGCGGATTTTGGCGGCGCGGGCGGTGCGGCGGCCCGAGCATTGGCGGGGCGATCCGCCGGCGCTGTCGGTGACCTACGTGCAGCCGATCGCGTATCGCCTGTGCCTGGTCGCCGAGGGGGCGTTCGACGGGCTGATCGCGCTGCGGGAGACGAATGAATGGGACGTGGCCGGCGGCGCGCTGATCGTCGCCGAAGCGGGCGGGCTGGCGGGCGGGATCGACGGCGCGGCCTATCGCTTCAACGCGCCGCCGCCGCGCGCCGCGGGCTGTCTGGCGGCGGGGCGGGCGCTGCACGGGCAGCTCGCCGCGGCTTTGGCGCCGCGCTCGGGCGATCGCGCCGGGGCGCGCGAGGGCGCTTAGCGCTTTCGACGCCGCGCCGCCTCGCATAGGGTCCGGGATCGCCGGGGCCGCGTCGACGGGGGGTCGAGCGGTCGGCGCCGTCAGCGCGAGAGGGACGCATGACTTCGAAAACGCGGCTGCATCTGGTGTTCGGCGGCGAGCTGGTCGACCCCCAAGGCACGGAGTTTCGCGATGTGAGCGCGATCGACGTGGTCGGCCTGTTCCCGAATTACGAGACCGCCTACGCCGCTTGGAAAGACGCCGCGCAGCGCACGGTCGACAACGCGCATATGCGGTACTTCATCGCCCATCTGCATCGCTTGCGGGACGAGGAGCAGCCGGCGGCGCCGGCCGGCTTGGACCCGTCCTGACAAGCGGTTCTTTCGCACCCGCACGGAGATCGAGCGTCATGGGTCTGCGCCGTTCGCTGAAGCGACTGGACCGCCGCGTCCGCGACAGCGTGCTCGTTCAGCGCGCTGCGGCGGGGGTGTTGGCGGGCTATCTGTGGGCGACCTATCGGACCACGCGCTGGCGGCACGAGGGCGCCGAGCATTTGGCCGCGATGTGGGCCGAGCCGGCCTTCATCGCCGCGGTCTGGCACGCCAGGCTGTTTCCGATCGCGATGCTGCGCAAACGCGGGCGCCGCGCGGTGGCGCTGATCTCGCCGAACCGCGACGGCGATCTGCTGGCGCGGGTGATGGCCAACACCGGGGCCGAAGCGATCCGCGCATCGAGCCGGGACCCCAGAAAGCCCGACAAGGACGGGGGCGGCGCCGCGGCCGCGCCCAAGGTGGTCGACGCCCTGAAAGGCGGGGCGGTGCTGGTGATCACGCCGGACGGGCCGCGCGGACCGCGCATGCGCGCGAAGCCCGGCGCGGCGCTGTTCTCGGCCGCGGCGGACAGCCCGGTGCTGCCGGTGGCCTATTCGGTGCGCCGGGCCATCACGCTCAAGACCTGGGACCGCTTCTTGATCCCGACCCCGTTCAATCGCGGCGTGTTCGTGTTCGGCGCGCCGATCCCGCCGGCGGACCCCAATGATCGGGACGCCGTCGAAGCGCGCTCGGCGGCGATCGAGGCGGCGATCACCGAGGCGACGCGCAAGGCGGACCGGCTGATGGGGCGGCGGACGCCGGAGCCGGGGCCGACCTTGACCGAGGCGGCGGCCGCGCTGGCCGCAGGCCGAAAGCTGCCCGTATGACCGCGCCCGCCGCGGACGCCGACCGGCGCTCGAGCGCCGAGACCAGGGACGGCGCGGCGGCCGGGGCCGGGCCCGCGGCCCCTGCCGAAGCTCCTGCCGCGATCTGCGCCGCGGTTCGCTCCGCTTCGCGCCCGCTGGCTTTGCGCGCCTACGCCGGCTTCGCGCGGTTTCCGGGACCGGCGCTCGCCCGCTGGCTGATCTGCCGGCGGCTGGCGCAGGGCAAAGAGAACCCGGCCCGGGTCGGCGAGCGGTTCGGGGCGACGATGGCCGCCCGCCCGCCCGGGCCCCTGGTCTGGCTGCACGCCGCCAGCGTCGGCGAGGCCTTGTCGGCCCTGCCGCTGATCGCGCGCCTGCGGTCCGAGCGCCCCGAGGCGACCGTGTTGCTGACCACCGTCACCGCGACGTCGGCGGCGCTGATCGTCGAGCGGCTGCCGACGGGCGTGATCCATCAATTCGCGCCGGTCGACACCGTGCGCGCGGTCCGGGCGTTTCTCGATCACTGGCGTCCCGATCTGTTGGCGGCGCTCGAATCGGAACTTTGGCCCACCTTGATCGCCGAGACCCACGCGCGCGGCGTGAAGCTCGCCCTGGTCAGCGCGCGTCTGTCCGAGCGGTCGGCGGCGTCATGGGCGCGCGCGCCGGGCGCGTTGCGCTGGCTGATCGACCGCTTCGATCTCGTTCTGGCGCAGACCGAGGAGACCCGCGACAGGCTGTTGCGGTTCGGCGCGGACCCCGCCCGGATCGCGGTCCCGGGCGCGCTGAAAGACGCCGCGCCGCCGCTGCCGGACGCGCCGGAGGAGCGCGACCGGATCGCCGAGGCGATCGGGCCTCGGCCGTTCTGGCTGGCGGCCAGCACTCATGCGGGCGAAGAGACCGCGGTCTTCGAGGCGCATGAGCGGCTGGCCTCGCGGTGCCCCGGCTGGCTGACGCTGCTCGCGCCGCGCCATCCCGAGCGGGCCGAGGCGGTGGCGGCCGAGGCCGCGGCGCGGGGCCTGACCGTCGCGTTGCGTTCGAGGACGCCGGCCCCCCCCGAGACCGCGTCGGTGTTCCTTATCGATCGCCTGGGCGAGCTCGGCCTGTGGTACCGACTGGCGCCCGTGGCGTTCGTGGGGGGCAGCCTGGTTCCGGGGATCGGCGGCCACAACCTGCGCGAGGCGGCTCGACTTGGGCCGGCGGTGTTGCACGGCCCGTACATGGAAAGCTTCGCGCGCGACAAAGCGGCGCTCGCCGAGGCGGCGGGGGCGGCGGCGCTGCGCCCGGACGAGCGGTTGGCCGACGCGCTCGACGGTCTGGTCGGGGTCGACGGGGCGCCGCGCGCGGCGACGGCGTCGATGGCCGCGCGGGGCGCGGCCGCCATGGCGTCCGGCGGCGAGGCGCTCGAGCGCATCTGGGCGGCGCTGGCCCCGCTGACGCCGCCGAGGGCCGGCTGATGCGCGCGCCGGGATTTTGGTCGAACCCGCCGGAGCGGCCTGGGCTGCTGGCGCGGCTGCTGTGGCCCGCAGGCGCGATCTACGCGGCGGTCGGCGCCCGGCGCCTGGCCGGGGCGGCGCCGCATCGCCCCCGCGCGCCGGTGGTGTGCGTGGGCAATCTGGTGGCTGGCGGCGCGGGCAAGACGCCGACCGTGCTTGCGATCTGCCAGCGTCTCGCCGCCCACGGCTTCGACGCGCATGTCTTGACGCGCGGATATGGCGGGCGGTTGACGGGGCCGCACCGGGTGGATCCGCAGCGCGACAAACCCGAGGACGTCGGCGACGAGGCGTTGCTGCTTGCGCAGCAGCGGCCGACCTGGGTCGGCAAAGACCGAGAGGCCAGCGCGATCGCCGCCTGTTTCGACGGGGCCGAGGTGCTGGTGATGGACGACGGCTTTCAGAACCCCTCTTTGGTCAAGGATCTGTCGTTCCTGGTGATCGACGCGGGGTTCGGTCACGGCAATGGCCGCGTCATCCCGGCGGGGCCGCTGCGCGAGCCGCTGGCGCGCGGCTTTGCGCGCGCCGACGCCGCCGTGATGAGCGGCGCGCCGCCGCCCGACCGCAATCCGCCCTGGACGCCGCCCGGCCTGCCGGTGCTGCGCGCCCGGCTGGCCCCGACCGAGACCGGGCTGAGCCTGGCGGGCGAACGGGTGGTGGCCTTCGCGGGGATCGGGCGACCCGAGAAGTTCTTTCAGACGCTGCGCGACATGGGGGCCGACATCGTGTCGGCCACGCCCTTTCCGGATCATCACCGCTATTCCTCGGCGATCTTGGCGCGGCTCGAGCTGCGCGCTCAGGCCGAGAACGCGTTGCTGGTCACGACCGAGAAAGACGCGGTGCGGTTCCCGCCCTGGTTTCGCGGCCGCGCGGTGCCGGTGCCTGTGGCGCTGGGGTTCGAGGATCCGCCGGCCCTCGACGCCGTGCTCGAACGGCTGTTCGAGCGGACCGGGGCCGAGGCGGCGGCCTCGGGCCGCGACCCTTGGGGCGCGCCGGCGACCCGATAGCCCGACAGCCTGATCGCCGCGCTCGGGCGCGGAGCCGTCCGCTCGCCTAGGCGAGCAGCGAGAGCAGGTACTGGCCGTAGCCGGTTTTCGACAGGCTCTCTCCGCGGGCGCGGAGCTGGTCGTCGTCGATCCATCCTCGGGCGTGGGCGATCTCTTCCAGGCAGGCCAGACGCAGCCCTTGGCGTTCCTCGATCGTCTGCACGAATTGGCTGGCTTGCAGCAGAGAGGCGTGGGTGCCGGTGTCAAGCCAAGCGTAGCCGCGCCCCATCAGTTCGACGCTGAGATCGCCGCGGTCGAGATAGGCGCGGTTAACGTCGGTGATCTCGAGTTCTCCGCGATCGGACGGTTTGACCGAAGCGGCGATGTCGAGCACATCGTTGTCATAGAAGTAAAGCCCGGTGACAGCGAAGTTCGACTTTGGCTTTTTGGGTTTTTCTTCAATGCTGACAGCCCGGCCCGCGGCGTCGAAGGCGACCACGCCGTAACGCTCGGGGTCGCGCACCTGATATCCGAACACGGTGGCCCCGGTTTCGCGGCCGGCGGCGCGGCGCAGCAGCTCGGTCAGGCCCGCGCCGTAGAACACGTTGTCGCCCAGCACCAGCGCCACCCGATCCGCGCCGACGAAGTCGCGCCCGATGATGAAGGCCTGGGCCAGACCGTCGGGGCTCGGTTGCTGCGCATAGGACAGACGCACGCCGAAGGCCGAGCCGTCGCCGAGAAGCCGCTCGAACTGGTCGGCGTCATGCGGGGTGGTGATGACCAGGATGTCTTGGATCCCGGCCAGCATCAGGACGGACAGGGGAAAATAGACCATCGGCTTGTCGTAGATCGGCAGCAGCTGCTTCGAGACCGCGATGGTCAGCGGGTGCAGGCGCGTGCCGCTGCCGCCCGCCAGGATGATGCCTTTCATGGCGCATTCTCCGTTTCGCCGGGGTCGTTTTCAGCGCGAAGCTCCGCCAGCGCGGCGTCGAGCGCGTCGGTCCAGGGCCGCGGCGCGATCCCATAAGCCGCGCCGATCGCGCTCAGGTCGAGCACCGAGTTCTTGGGGCGCCGCGCGGGCGTCGGATAGTCGCTCGTCGGGATGCGGACGACCGCCGCCCGGATCGGGCTCGCGGCCGGGTCGGCGGCGCGCGCCCGGGCGAAAATCGTCTCGGCGAAGCGCGCCCAGGTGGTCGGCGGCCCGCCGTTCGTAAAATGAAACAGGCCGGTCGCTCCGGTCCCGTCGATCAGACGCGGCGCGATGGTCAGGATCGCGTCGGCCAGGTCGTCGGCGGCGGTCGGACGGCCGTGTTGATCGTCGACGATGGTGAGCCGATCCCGCTCGGCCCCGAGGCGCAGCATGGTCGTCAGGAAATTGCGCCCGGTCGCGTCGAACACCCACGATGTTCGCAGGATCGCATGCCGCGGGTTGGCGGCGGCGAGGGCGATCTCGCCCGCGCGCTTGCTGGCGCCGTAGACCCCGAGCGGACCGACGGGGTCCGTTTCGCGCCAGGGGGCGGACGCGTCGCCGTCGAAGACGTAATCCGTCGAGACGTGGATCACGGCCGCGCCGCGGCGCGCGGCGGCGGCGGCGATGACGGCGGGCGCGGTCGCGTTCGCGGCCCAGGCGCGGCGGCTGTCGGTTTCCGCCGCGTCGACCGCCGTGTAGGCCGCCGCGATCGCCACGAGGTCCGGCGCGTGGGCGTCGACGGCGCGGGTCAGCGCGTCGGGATCCGAAAGATCGGCCGCGGCGCGGTCGAGCGCGACGAGTTCGGCCCCGGTCGGCGGGGGGCGTCGGCGGCGCGCGCGGCCGAGCTGGCCGGTCGCGCCGCAGCAGAGGATCTTCATCGCCCCGCCCCCGACGTCGTGAGCCGTCCGCCGCCCCCGCCGC
>CAZBIG010000102.1:0-8723 GCA_964491865.1 uncultured Neomegalonema sp.
GGCCAGCGCCGCGCGCGCCTCGGCGACCCGGCGGGTCAACTGATAGGCCTCGGTCAGCGCCTGGGCCTGATCGACGGCCGCCGCGCCCGCGAGATCGGGATGCGCGCGCTTCATATGCGCCCGGTAGGCGGCCTTCACCGCCTCGACACCCGCCGTCGCGGCGACCCCCCGCCGCCGCTCGGCGGCCGCCAGGCGCTGCGGATCCGGGCGCTCGAGGGCGACGCTGGCGAACGAGCTGGCGGGCGCGGGCCCCACCATGCGAATCGCCAACGCCCCGCGCCAGTCGGCGTCGATCGTCTCGAGCGCGGCTTCGAGCGCGTCGCCGCCGCCGCGCGCCGTCAGCGCCACCAGGTTCAAAATGGTCTCGTCGTCGGCCTCCGGCAGCCGCGCGACGTCGAGCGCGGCCTCGGCCAAGGTCTGGGCGTAGCCCGGCGCCAGGCGCGCGCGCTCGGCCACGCCCGCCTCCTGCAGGATCCGCCCGGCCCCGGCCCGGTCGCCCCGCGCCGCCGCCGCCTGCGCCGCGTCCCAACACGGATAAAGCGACAGCCGCGCCATCATCGCCTTGATCGGCGCGCGGATCACCAGCTGATGCTGCTCGCAATCGCCGAACTCGGAAAGCCCCTGGCGGAGCAAAGGCGCGTTGGCGGCCAAAAAGCCCTGAACCGCGCCGAAGCCGTCGAAATCCGCCCCCGGCGCGGCCGGGAGCGTCGGCGCGGCGGCGTGGATCGCCTCGAGCGCGCGCTGGGTCTCGACCAGCGCCTTGCCTAAGGTTTTGCGGGTCCGCCAAAAGCCGCGTCCCGCGCTCGGGCGCGCGATCCCGGCCAATCCGCGCGACACGGCGATGTGCGTGTCCGGGCGACCGAGCGCCGCCGCAGCGGCCACGGCGTCGCCCTCGGCGACCACCGCAAGGAGCGTCAAAGCCGTCATAGGGTATCCTCCAAAGGGGCGGCCCGCGCGGGCGCCTGACGCGCGCCCGCGCCGCGGACGGCGCCTGAAACCGGGGTGGCGGCGTCGGGGCCCAGTCTGGCCCGGGCCGCCTCGAAATCAGCGACCGCGACCTCCGGCCCGTCTCCGCCGGCGCCGCTTTCGACCCAGCGCTTCAGGGCGGCGCGTCCGGCCGTCTCGACCAGCGTCTTCAGTCCGGCCCCGACCCAACCGTCGAGCCCGCCCGCCAGCGCCTCGAGCGACAGGCCCGGCGCAAGCGGCAGCGCGCGGGCGTGGATCTCGAGGATTTCGGCCCGTGCGCGCGCGTCCGGCGGACCGATCTCGACCTTGAGATCGAACCGTCCCGGCCGCAGCAACGCCGGATCGATCGCCTCGGGCCGATTGGTCGCCGCGATCAGCGTGACGCCGCGCAGATCCTCGACGCCGTCGATCTCGGTCAAAAGCTGCGCCGTGACGCGCGCGGCGGCCTCGCCGCCGTCCACGCTCCGCCTCGGAGCGAGCGCGTCCAATTCGTCGAAAAAGAGGAGGCACGGCGCCGCCGCGCGGGCTCGGCGGAACAGCTCGCGCACCGCGCGCTCGGCCTCGCCAAGGAACCGGCTGAGCAGCTCGGCCCCGCGCACGGGCACGAAATTGATCGCCGCCTCGTGCGCGAGCGCGCGGGCGAGATGGGTTTTGCCGGTCCCGGGCGGCCCGCACAGCAGCACGCCCTTGGCCGGGGCGAGGCCGAGCACCCGGTGCGCCGCCTCGTGCCGCAAGGGCCAGATCACAGCTTCGACCAGCGCCTGCTTGGCGTCGTCGGCGCCGCCGACGTCGGACCAGCGCACGTCCGGCGTCTCGACGGCGACCTCGCGCAGCGCCGAGGGGCCGACCGCGCGCAGCGCCGCGTCGAAATCCGCCGCCTCGACCCAGCAGTCCTCGGCCGCGACGCCGGGGCCCAGACGGCGCAGCGCGGCGAGGCCCGCCTCGCGCGCGACGGCGGCCAGATCGGCGCCCACATAGCCGTGGGCCCGGGCCGCCACCGCGTCCAGATCGACCGCGTCGGCCAACGGCATGGCCGCGGCGTGGACCCGCAGAATGGCGGCGCGCCCGATCTTGTCGGGCGGCGAAAAGGCGATCTCGCGGTCGAAGCGCCCGGGGCGCCGCAGCGCCGGATCGAGCGCGTCAGGCAGATTGGTCGCGGCCATCACCACCACTCGGCCGCGCGCCGCGAGACCGTCCATCAAGCCCAGGAGCTGCGCCACAACCCGGCGTTCGAGCTGACGGTCCTCGGCCATGCCGGACCGCTTGGGCGCGATGGCGTCGATCTCGTCGATGAAAATCACGCTCGGCGCTTTGTCCTCGGCGGATTTGAACAGCTGGCGCAGACGGTTTTCGCTGTCGCCATAGTGCTTCGAGACGATCTCGGGCCCGGTCAGCTGAAAGAAGGCGGCCTCGGTTTCATCGGCGACGGCGCGCGCCAGCAGCGTCTTGCCCGAACCGGGCGGCCCCGAGAACAGCACGCCTTTCGGCGCCTCGACGCCGAGCCGGGCGAACAGGTCGGGGCGGCGCAGCGGCAGCTCGACCATCTCGCGAACCAGGGCGATCTCGCGGTCGAGCCCGGCGATCCGCGCGTAGCCGACCGGGCGGCCCGCGGCGCCCGCCGCGGCGGGCGCGGCCGGCGCGTCGAGCGTCAGCTTCGTCGCGGCGGTCACGATCACCGGCCCCGCCGGCTCGGCGAGCGCCACCCGCGCCTCGATCGCGCGGCCGTCCCGCAGCCGGATCCGCACCGCGTCTCCGGCGGTCGCGGGCGTATCCTCGAGCGCGCCCTTCAGCCGCTCGGCCAGCGCCGCGGTCGGACGCGGCGATCCCGGGGCGAGGCGCAGCGTCAGGGCGCGGGCCGGGGCGCCCTCGACGCGCGAGACGGTCACGGGCTCGCCGAGCCCGCAGCCGAGATTGCGGCGCTGGATCCCGTCGAGCGCGACCGCGCCGCGGCCCCGTTGATTGGGCCGGGTCGGCAGCGCGCGCGCGTAGGTGGCGCCGTCGCTCTCGGACGCGCAGGGCGCGGCGCCGGACGGGGCCGAAGCCCGAGACCCGGAAACGTCGGCGGGCTCGGACCCGTCGGCGGTCTCGGACCCGTCGGCGGTCTCGGACCCGTCGGCGGTTTCGGACGCGCCGGCGCGGCCCGCGGAGCTCGGCGACGCCGGGCTCCTCGGCCTCCGCGCCCCGGTCGCGCCCGCGGCCTCGAGCCGAAGCAGATCGCCCGGCCGGGCCCCGATGGCGGCGAGATCGTCCGGATCGATCCGCGCGACCGCGCGATCGGCGTCGCCCGGAGCGGCGCCCTCGACGATCAGCGTCGCCGCCGCGGCCCCGGTCACGGCCGCCCCTGCCGTTGAATGTCTCGCAGCCGCGTCAACAGCGCGAGCTCCGCCTCCTCGTAAGCCTCTTCCGAGATCTCGCCCGCCTCGAGCTGCTGCTCGAGCGCCAGGATCCGCCGCTTGATTTCGGCGGGATCGTTCATCGTCTCGAGCGCGTGCTCGTGGATCTTCTTGCCGATCCACAGCGCCGTGTTGAGCGGCGCGGTCACCGGCAATGTGAGAAGCGTGCTGAGCAGGCCCATGGGCGCGGTTCCTCGACGGCTCAGCCGGCCAGCGCCGGCGTCTCGACGGCGTTCGGCGCCGCCCAGGAGAGCTGCAGCGTGACGAAGGTGTAGGCGGGGCCGGGCCCGACGATCTTCACCGACAGCCGGCCGGGCGCGGCCGCCTCGATCGCCTCCAACTCGGCGGTCAGCGCGTCTTGCCCGCCGCGATCGACCAGAACGTCGGCTTTCAGCAGCATCATCTCGTCCTCGGGCGCGCCGGAGGCGATTTGGCGCGCCAGGGGGGCCAGCCGGTCGAGCGTCTCGGCGCGCTCGGCGGCGCGCTTGGCTTCGAGGGCGGCGTCGACCTGCCGACCGAGTTCGATCCGCTGGTAATGGGTCTCGGTCGGCGAACGGCCCTGAAGCGCCAGATAGGCCCGCTTCAGCTCGGGCCGGGCGTCCACCACCTCGCGCATGGCGACCTCGCGGTCCCAGGAGATCTTGACGCCGAACTCGACCGCGCCGGCCAGATCGTCGAGCGCCGCCAACAGCGCGCCCTCGTTAGCGGCGATGGTCGCCTGGATGCGCGCGATCTCGGCCGTGATCAGGCCGAACCGCATCGGCAGCACGTCGGCCCGCGCCATCAGCGTCTCGAGCGCCTTGGCGTGCCCGAGCATGTTGCGGCGGGTCGACAGCACCTCGTCCACCTCGATCGGGCTGGCGACCACCGTGAGCGGCCCGCAGTCGATCGCGAAGGGCGCCGCCCCGGGGGCCGAGACGGGGCGGAAGTCGAGATCGAGATCGGCCCCGGCGCGGGCCACCGCGTAGACGTAGAAGTTGGCGCCGCCGCCGGGGGCGGGCGCCGGCGAAACGGGAAGGTCGGCCGTGCGGAAGTCGGTCATGGGTCAGCCTTTAGACGCGTTTATCGAGATTGCGGCTCGGCGCGGGCGTCGGATCGGTGTCGACGTCGGACCGCGCGCCAGCGCCCGGCGCGGCGGGGGCGTCGGGCGTTTCCGAGCCGGCGCGGCGGTTGGCGGGCGCGTCCCCCGCCGATCCCGACGGGGTCGCCAGACGGATCTCGAGGATGCCGTTCGACAGCCGGGTTTCGGCGTCGCGGGCGACGCGCTCGGGATCGAGGCTCTCGGGCAGGGCCGCGACGGCGCGGAACCGTCGCGCGCCGATGGTCTCGACCACCAGGCGCCCCGGCTCGGCCGACAGGGTGACGTCGTCGACCGTCGCGCCGGGCAGCTCGACGGTGGCGACCCAGGCGTCCGCCTCCTCATAGACCTCGACCTCGGCCGCGCGCACCGCGGCGGCGGCCTCGGCCCCATGGGGCGCCGTGGTCGGCTTCTTCACCTCGAAATCGTCCGGCTCGGCCGCCCCGTCCGCCGCGCCGCCCGCCGTCCCTGCGGCGAGACCGCCGACCTTCACGCTCCAGCCGGCCATCGCCGCGATGGGGCCCGCCGGGGTTTCGATCTTGATCTCTTGCGTCGCCGTCCGAGCCCCGCCCCGCGCCCGGGCCGTCGCGCCCGCATCTTCGCGCCGAGGCGTCGCGGCGTTCGGATCAGCGGTCTGAGCCCGCTCGCGGGCCTGCTCGGCCGTCGCCTGGACCTTTTGGGCGATCTCGTCCACCGCGCCCTTCAAGGTTTCGAACAGCCCGCCGAGCCGGGTCCCGATCTCGTCGAGCGCGGCTTTGCCCTTCAGCGTGTCGTCGTCCTTGGCCATCGGAGCGGTCTCCTGTTGCTGCGGTCGGCTGGTCTTGCGGTCGGCCGGTGTTGGGGTTGGCAGGTCTTGGGGTTGGCAGGTCTTGGGGTCGGCCGGTCTTGGGGTCGGCCGGTCTTGGGGTCGGCCGGTCTTGGGGTCGGCCGGTCTTGGGGTCGGTGCGTGTCGACGGCGGTCGGCGCCGGGTCAGACGCCGAGCTGCGCCAAACGTTTTTCAAGGATCGCCAGACGGCCGCGCAGCTCTCGATTTTCCTGGGTCAACGCGGTCAGCTGAGCGACGCCGGCGACCGAGCGCTCGGGCGCGGGCTCGGCGGCCGGCGGCGGCGCGGGCGCGTCCAAGCGCGGGGCTGTCTCGGCGCTCGGAATCTCGCCCGCCTGGAGCCCCGCTCCGCCAGTCAGCGACGGATCATGCGCCCACCAGTCGATCCCGAGCTCGACCGCCTTGTCGACCGTAGTGATCAGCAAGCGAAGCTTCACGCTCAGAAGCTCGATGCCGACAAGCGAGACCGTGACGTCGCCCGCGATCACGACGCCTTTGTCCAGCACCCGCTCGAGAACGTCGGCCAGGCTGTCGCTGTGGATCGGACTGTGGATCGCGTGGGACATGTCGTGTTCGCCCTTTCTGGGCTTGGCGAGACGCGGGGGCGGGCTTAGGCCACCGCCGCGTCGTTCTCGAAGCGGTTGTGCTTGCGCAAACGCCGATACCCCGTGAGCGCGCCGTCGGGGTCGAGATCGAAGCGATAGGTGGTCAGCAGATCGTCGTCCCCGAGCCGAGCGCGGGACTCGACCACGTCCACGTCGACCTGCCAGCCCTCGCCCAGCTTTTCGCAGCGCACGATGCTGTCGAACTCTTGGCCGGTCATCTCGTCGGACAATTCGCGGGCCAGTCGGGTCACGTCGCGGAGGTTCATCGGTTGCGTCCTTATCAGGGGCTCGGTCGTTCGGACCGGGGCGTCAGGGGTCAGCGCGCCGAGGCGGCTTCGGGATCGGTCGCGGCGAGCAGTTGGTTCAACAGGCGCGAGCGCGCCGCCAGCGCGTCGAGCTGGCGCTCGGCCTTTTTGCGGCGCTGGTCGAGCATGCCGAGGTCGCGTTCCAGCCGGTCGCGTTCGTATTCGAGGCGGACCAGCTCGGCGGCGATCTCCGGCCGCGTGCGGGGCTTGCGCCGGGCGATCGACGACGGACGGGTCGGAACCTGAGGCAGGGTGCGCTTCATGCGGCTTCGCCTTTCGGTTGGCTGGCCGTGCGCGGCGCGCGGGCCGGACAGGTTTCGCGGAGCGCGGCGCGCAGGCGGTCGTAGTAGCGGCTGCGCGCGTCGGCCTGGGCCTCGCCGGCGGCGACGCCCGGCCGATCGGCCGGCGCGCGCGACTCGAGCGCGTCGAAGCAGAGCTGCACGAACCGCTCGTCCGCGCAGGACGGCTCGGCCCCGAGCGCGGCCGCGACGCGCGCGATCAAAATGGCCGTGCGCATGGAGGGCGCCGCCGGAACCGCGCCGTCGGCGGCGGGAACGGTCTCGGCGGGCCGCGCCCGCAGCGCGCGCACCAGGGCGACGATCGGCCGGCAGCGCTCCAGCGGCAGGCCGCTGCGCGCGGCGACCACGCCGATCTCGGTTTCGGCTTCGAAATAGCCCAGATCAAAAGTGATCATGCGGTCGAGCAGCGCGTCCTGCGGCGCCTTCACCGCCGCGTACTCGGCGGGGTTCGAGGTGAAGATCGCCCGAAACTCGGGATGCGCTTCGATCACGCGGCGCGCGCGGCCGGGCGCGGACAGCGCCAGCACGCGCTCTTCGAGCGCCGCGAGCAACGGATTGTTCGCCTCCGGCGGAGAACGCGTGAATTCGTCGTAGACCAGCGTGTAGCCGGCCTCCATGGCCACCGTCAGACCGCGATCCTCCCAAACCTTGCGGGTGTCGCTTTCGGTTTTCGTGACATTGTGGATGAAACGGTCGTGGACTTTTTTGGTGCGCTCGCCCGCGACCTCGCCCACCAGATTCGCCCCGGTGAACCAGCCGTCGCCCGAAATGGTGACCGTCGGTCGCTCGAGCTGAGCGGCGAGCTGCAGCGCCAGGGTCGTTTTGCCGACGCCGGCCGGGCCGCGGAAATGCACCGGCACGCCGGCGCGCAGATAGGCCAGCGCGCGGCTCTCGATCGAGGCGATCGCGGCGTCGCGGAACAGATCGTCGCGCGGGGCCAGCCAACGGGCGTCGCCGGCGAGCGCCGCGCTGCTCTCGGCGTCGGAACGGGCGGTGCGGTCGGGGACGGCGGTCATGCGGGCGCCTCATCTGCGTTTGGTCCAGGGCCCGAGGGGGCCTTTGGACCGAGCGTTAACGCCAGAGGCTTTCCCAACCGTAAACGCGGCGCGGCGCTGTTAGCGATTGAGGCGGAAGTTTGCGCGGGCTTAGCGGCGGGTTTCGCGGCGGGCTCGGCGGCGGGCCCGGCGGCGGGCCGGCCGGCGGGTCAGACCGCCGAGACGTCCGACAGGCGAGCGCGGGCGCGCTCGGCGTCGGCGCGCAGCGCCTCGATGATCTCGAGATACGCTTCCCAGGCGGCCCCGGTGTCGAAGTCGGCCGGGATCGGCGCCAACGGGGCGGGATCATAGGCCGACAGGGCGGCGCGCGCCTCGGCGGCGTCCTGCGCAAGGGCCGCGAGATCGCAACGCCGGAGCGGCCCGTCGCCGCTTTCTCCGCGCCAGCGCCCGCGCACCGACACGGCGATCGCGCGCTCGCGCGTCATAATCAGATCAATTTCATGCCAATAGGGCGCATCGGCGTCGTCGCGCGTGTCCACGCGCGCCACCACCGCGCCGATCACGGCCAAGGGGCGGCGTCCGTGCCGCGGCAGGAACAGGGGCCCGAAAGCCGCCGCCGGACCGTCGCGCTCGATAAGCGCGGCGTCGGCGGCGCTCAGATCGACAGGGGCGGTGGACACCACGGCGCGCTCCCTCAGCCCTTCGGCGCCGAAGCGCGCTCGGCGGCGAAGGCGATCCAGCCTTCGATATCGAGCAGCTCGCCGATCGGACCCATCTTCTCGCGCAGCGCGCTCGGGTCGGCGGCCGCCAGGGCCTCGAGCCCCGTCACGCCCGCTTCGGCCAGCGCCCATTGCAGGCCCGGCCCGGCCCCCGGCAGGTCCTCGAGCGAGCCCGGCGCCGCGGCCGGCTTGGCGCGCGAGACGCGCTTGGCGGGCTTTTTCGGTTTCGGCTCGGCCGCCGCGGCGGCCTCGTCCGCCGCCGCCGCCGCGCTCTCGGCCGATTTGCGCGCGCGCGATTTGCGCGGCGCGCGGGGTTTCGGCGCCGGCACCGCCTCGGACGTCTTCTTTCGCGCGCGCGGCCGGCGCGTCGCGCGTTTCTCCGCCGCGCCGGTCTCGTCGCTCGGCGCCGCGTCGACCGGGGCCGCGTCCGCCGGCGCCGGGTCGATTGGCGCCGCGTCGATCAGCGGCTCTTCGGCCGGCGCCTCTTCGGCCGGCGCCGCGGCTGCCTCGAGCGGGCTCGGCGCCTCCGGCTCGGTCGG
>CAZBIG010000103.1:0-8639 GCA_964491865.1 uncultured Neomegalonema sp.
GACCGAGCTGGCGCGTCAAGTGGCGAAGGCGTTCGACGCGCCGTTGCTCGAGTGGCATGTGAAGTCCACAACCAAAGCGCAGCAGGGGCTGTACGAATACGACGCGGTTTCGCGGCTGCGCGACAGCCAACTCGGCGATCCCCGGGTCGGCGACATCGCGAACTATATCAAGCGCGGCAAATTGTGGGAGGCGTTCGACGCCGACCGTCGGGTGGTCCTGCTGATTGACGAGATCGACAAGGCCGATATCGAGTTTCCGAACGACCTGTTGCAAGAACTCGATCGGATGGAGTTTTTTGTTTACGAGACCGGCGAAACGATCGCCGCCAAAAATCGGCCAATCGTATTCATCACGTCGAACAACGAGAAAGAACTTCCAGACGCGTTTTTGCGGCGGTGCTTTTTCCACTATATTCAGTTTCCGGACGCTGACACGCTTGAAAAGATCGTGTCGGTGCATTTCCCGGAGGTGAAGAACGAGCTGGTGCGGGCGGCGCTGACCCAGTTCTACGAGATTCGCGAGACGCCGGGACTGAAAAAGAAGCCCTCGACCTCGGAAGCGCTCGACTGGATCAAGCTGTTGATGAGCGACGACATCGACCCGGCGACGCTGCGCGAGCGCGATCCGCGCAAGATGATCCCGCCGCTGCACGGGGCGCTGTTGAAGAACGAGCAGGACGTCCATCTGTTCGAGCGGTTGGCGTTCATCGCGCAAAACCGCCGGTGAGCGCCCCGCCCGGGCCCGCGCGGTCGTCGACGGCCGCGAGCCGCCCTGTCCCGCGCCGGCACGGCGCGTTTCGATGCGAGACGGTCCGATGCCTCTGATCCTGACAATCATGACGGTCTGGCTGGCGGGCGGGCTCGCGGCGTTGGCGTATCAGAAGCTGCGCCGTCGTCCCTGGGGCGAAGCGCTTCACCTCGCCACGATCTTCGGCCTGTTCCTTGCTTTGCTCTACTTCATAGGGCTGCTGGCGGTCGATTTCGCCTCATAGGCGAACCGGCGCGCGGCGGCCCGTGAGGTCGGAGCCGCCAGATGACCGCTTCTCTGCGCCCTGTTCATGGGACCATGACGCGCCTCGCGCCGCCCGACGCGCGCCAGGAGGGGGCGCGCCAGGAGGGGGCGCGCCAGGAGGGGGCGCGCCAGGAGGGGGCGCGCCAAGAGGGGGCGCGCCAAGACGCCGAGCGCCAATCCGCGCCCGCGACGGGGCGGCGCGCGCCTCTGGCGACGGCGATTTCGGCGTCGCAGCGTCGCTGGAGCGCGCGTTTGGCCCGCGCCGCCGCCCGCCGTCTCGCGGCGCTGGGCGCCGCGCGCGCCGGCGCGATGGCTGTGATCGTCGCCTTTCTGACGATCCCGCTGATGATGACGCTGACCGCCGGCGTCAACTTCGCGCGCGCCGAGATCGGCAAGGAGCGCCTGCAGACCGCGATCGACAGCGCGGCGCTGACCCTGTCGCGCGAACTCGACGACGCCGACGACCCCCGGGCGGTGGTCCAGGCCTATCTCGAGGCCAATCTGTCTGGCGGCGTGATCAACCCGGACGCGGTCGTGTTCGAGGTCGTGGTCGAGGATTTGCTGAACGGCAAGTCCGCCAAGATCCGGGCGGAAGCGTCGGTCGACCTGTTGTTCAGCAGCTTTTACGGCTTCGACGACATCTCGTTCGCGCTGTCCTCGGCCGCCGAGTTTTCGAAACAGGATCTTGAGATCTCGCTGGTGCTCGACGTGTCCGGCTCGATGAACGGGGCGCGGATCGCCAACTTAAAGGCGGCGGCCAAGGATTTTCTGGACATCGTGTTGGCGGATCCGACGACCGCGTCGAACACGTTCGTCACCGTCATCCCCTATTCGGGGGGCGTTCGGGTCGGCCCGCATTTCGCGGGCTATCTCGACCCGGCGGTGGATCCGCTGACTTTCTCGGGCTGCTTCGACAGCGACGAGACCATCATGGACGACGACCTGTTGCCGGTCGGCGCGTTCGGCGAGCTGGACCCGACCTACCGCCGCTGGAGCGGCGCCGGCGAGAGCTGGTGCCCGCCCGCCGCCAGCGCCGCGCAGTTCCATCGCAACGATCTGGAGCCGCTCAAAACCTTCATCGACGGCATGACCCTCGGCGACGGGACCGGAACGGACGGCGGCGTGGCGTGGGGGCTCAAGGCGCTGTCGCCGGACTGGGTCGGCCTGCTGCCCGGCGGTCAAGCGGATCGCCCGGCGCCTTACGAGTCGGAGACCGTCAAAGCGCTCATCGTCATGACCGACGGCCGAATTCTGCCGCAATGGCGGCCGAACGGCTCGGGCGGGCACGAAATAAAATATGATCAAGGCGTGGCGGAGAACAATTTCGCCACCGTCTGCGACTTGGCCCGCGCCAAACCCAATGTGTCGGTTTACGCTGTCGGCTTTGAAGTTCCTGACCCGGCCATGCTGCTGTTGCTGCAGGACTGCGCGAGCGACCCGTCAAAATACTACGAAGCGAGCGGCGCGGAGATCGCCACCGTGTTCTCATTAATCGCTCGTGAACTAACAGAACTGCGCCTGACAAAGTAAATTTAAGTCTCTGGAAACAAATTATTTGAATAATCGGAAAGGAGTGCGGCAGCAAATTTTCGGGTGACCATCGTGAAACGATTTGCACGGATTGGGCGGAGGCTGCGGCGCGGCCTGGGCGCGCGCGACGGCGGCATGACCGTCGCCAACGCGGTCGCGATCCCCGCCCTGATCATGACGCTCGGCGTCTCGGTGAATTTCGCGCGGGCCGAGCTCGGCAAAGAGAAGCTGCAGTCCGCCATCGATACGGCGGCGCTGACGCTGGCTCGGGCAGAGAACAGCGGTATGGACGCCAATAAGGTGATCCAAGCCTCGATCGACGCCAATCTGGCCAACACCGTGCTGGCCCCCGACGACGTGACCTTTTCCTACACGATCGAAGACGGGCTGAACGGGCGCGTGGTGACCATTATCGCGGACGCGACCGTCGATCTGGCGTTCAGCGGCGGTTACAAGTTCGACGACATCTCGTTCTCGTTGAAGTCGTCGGCCGCCGTGTCGGTGAAGGAGATTGAAGCTGCGCTGGTGCTCGACGTCTCGGGGTCGATGGCGGGCGGGAAGATCGCCAACCTCAAAGAAGCGGCGATCAGCTTCGTCGACGAGGTTCTGAGCGGCGAGGTGCAGCAACAGAACACGCTGATCAGCCTGGTGCCGTTCGGCGGCCTCGTGAACCTGGGCGACAAGGCCGCGCCGCTGATGCATTCGTCGGTCGACACCACCAACTGGTCCGGTTGCCCCGATTTCGACCAGTCGATCATGAACGACGATCTGGTCGACCTCGGCTCGCTTTATGAGATGCCGGCCTGGTATCCGTACGGCTACACGCAAAAATACTGCGTCGAGTCGGCCGAGGCGCAGTTCTTAAAGAATGATCCGGAGTTTCTGCGCGCTCAGATCAACGGATACGAGGCGCTGGGCGCCGCTACCGGAACGGATTTCGGCGCGACCTGGGGTCTTAAGGCGCTGTCGCCCGACTGGCAGGGCAGGTTCCCCGGCGCCCCGGCGGGCAAGCCGGAAGAATACAGCGAGCCGATGCTGAAAGCGCTGATCATCATGACGGACGGGGCGATTACGCACCAGTGGCGCCCGGACGAAGATTACCCCTATTACTATCCCTATTCCGATCTGAAATGGTGGAGCAGCACAGGTCGCCAGAACTTCGCTGCGATTTGCGAAGACGCGAAGTCTAAGGGCAACATCATCGTCTACACCATCGGTTTCGAGGTGTATGACACCACCACGCGCGACATGCTGAGAGCCTGCGCAACGTCGCCCGACCACTATTACACGCCGGAAGGAACCGATCTGGTGTCGACGTTCCAGACGATCGCGCGGCAGTTGAACGACCTGCGGCTGACCGAGTAACGGTCGCGGGCGGGACGGCGACGGCTGTCCGGGCCGCGCCGACGGGCTTCGCAGAGCGCGCCTCGGCGTTGCAGGCGGCGCAGCGCGCGTTAGGGTTCGCCCGAGGCGGCGCGCCTGCCGCCCGGACGACGGAGAGCCCATGTTCGCTCGCTTCTTCCTGGCGCTGCGCGAGGCGAAAGTCCCCGTGTCGCTGCGCGAGTACCTGACGCTGATCGAGGGCGCGCGCGCCGGTCTGGCGGATTACGACGTCGACGCCTTCTACTATCTCGCCCGCGCCACGTTGGTGAAAGACGAGCGGCACGTGGACCGGTTCGACCGGGTCTTCGGCCAATGCTTTTCCGGGCTCGAGGCGGTGGCGCCGGAGGCGGCGGCCGAGGGCGTCGCGGCGCGGGCGCTGCCCGAGGAGTGGCTGAAAAAGCTCGCGGAAAAACTGCTGACCGACGCGGAAAAGGCCGAGATCGAGGCGCTCGGCGGCTGGGACGCCTTGATGGAGACGCTCAAAAAGCGGCTCGCCGAACAAAAAGGGCGTCACCAGGGCGGCTCTAAATGGATCGGCACCGCCGGAACCTCGCCCTTCGGCGCCTACGGCTACAACCCCGAGGGCGTGCGGATCGGCCAACATGAGAGCCGCCATCGCCGCGCGGTGAAAGTGTGGGACCGGCGCGACTTTCGAAATCTGGACGACGGCGTCGAATTGGGGACGCGAAACATCAAGGTGGCGCTGAAGCGGCTGCGCCGGTGGGCCCGCGACGGGGCGCATGACGAGTTCGATCTCGAGGGCACGATCCGCGCGACCGCCGAGCACGGCTATCTCGACGTCAAAACCCGTCCGGAACGGCGGAACGCCGTGAAGGCGCTGCTGTTCATGGATATCGGCGGCTCGATGGACGATCATATCCGGATCGCCGAGGAATTGTTCTCGGCTGCAAAGAGCGAATTCAAGCACTTCGAATATTTCTATTTCCACAACTGCCTCTATGAGGGGGTCTGGAAAGACAACCGGCGACGCTGGGACGCGCAAACCGCGACCGCCGAGGTGATCCGGACCTTCGGCCCGGACTATAAGGCCGTGTTCGTGGGCGATGCGGCGATGTCGCCTTACGAAATCGTCCAGCCCGGAGGATCGGTCGAGCATTGGAACGACGAGGCGGGCGAGACCTGGCTTCGGCGCGCCTTCGACCACTGGCCGAGCGCGGTCTGGCTCAACCCGACGCCCGAGGCGCACTGGCGCTATACGCCGTCGATCGGGATGATCGAGCGGCTGATCTCGGGGCGCATGTTTCCGATGACCTTGTCCGGTCTTGAACAGGCGATGAAGGCGCTCGGGCGCTGAGCGGCGCGCGCGACGCCTCGTCGGTCGCGATCCTCGCGCCGCCTCGACCGCTCTGGCCCCGGCTGTTCGCCCGGGCCGAGATCGGGGTCGCGCTGTTCGGCGACCGGGCGCTCGACGACCCCGTCGCCGCGGCGTCCTGGTGCTGGTGGGCGCGTCGCGCGGGCGCCGCCGAAATCCGGTTTTGGGGACGCGCGGCCGAGCACCACGCCGACGCGATCGCCGAGCTGTTCGCCGCCACGGTCGCCGAGGCCCCGCCGCCGCCCCGGCTGACCGCCACGGCGCGGTTCGACGCGATCGATTTGATCCTGGGCGCGGAGCAGACGGCCGCGGCCGCGCGCGCCGCGCAGCCGCGCGCCGCGATCGCGCTGCTCGACCAGGAGGACCCGCTCGAGCGGCGCCTGGCGACCGAATTGGCCCGGGCGGCGACGCTGTCGCACGGCTAACCGCCCGGCGCGCGCGTCCTATATGCAGCCGGGAAGGAGAACGCCCGTGCTGCTGAAAATCCTGCCGCTTCTGCTGCTCGCCTTTTGGCTCTGGTATGTGTTGACCGCGAAATCGCGGCTGACCAACCACCTGATGCGCAACAGCAAACCGCTCGACGACTGGTCGCTGCTCGAACCGGTTCGGGCCTTTGCGCGCGCGCTCGACGCGCCCGGCTTTCAAGTGCGCGTGCTCGACATGGACGAAGTGAACGGACTGGCCTTGCCGCGGGGCGAGATCTTCATTTCGCGCGGCTTGTACGAGAAGTATCTGGCCGGTCAGGTCGGCCGCGACGAGGTCGCGGCCGTCGTGGCCCATGAGATCGGCCATGTAGCGCGCGGCCATAATGGGCAGCGGAAGGGGGCATGGCGCACCGAGACGGCGCGCCTCGCCGCGCACGCGGAGATCCTCAGCCGGGTGGCGTTCGGTTGGCTGGGACTGCTGTTGGCGGTGTTCGGGCTGCGCCTGTTCCGCAACCGGCTGACCCAGCAGGACGAGTTCGAGGCCGACGCGTTCTCGGCGCAGCTGATGATGCGCTCGGGCGTCGATCCGAACGCGATGATCCGACTGCTGACCAAACTCGAGCGTTGGACGGGGACCGCGGGCTCTCTCGAGGGGCCTGCGAAATGGCTGCTCAGCCATCCGCCGATCCGCGAGCGGATCGCGCGCGCCCGCGAGGTGATCGCGGCCGGGGTTCCCGCCGACGCCTGAGCCGCCTGTCCCGCTCGGCGGACGCGCCGGCGCGCCGGCGCGCCCCTTTCCGCCCGGCCGCGCCCCTTCGGTCGCGTCCAGGCGCCGCGCGCGACGACCGCTGCGCCGGTCAAGGCGCCGTCGTCGCGACGAGACCGGCCCGTCTTGTCGCTTGGGCGCGGCCCCAGGATCGGATACGCGACTCGCATGAGCGATCCCCATGACCCTCCGCCCGCACCGGACGGCGCGCCGCGCCCGGCGGGCGGCCCCGAGCCCGCCCTCGCCGCTCCGCCGACTGCGCGCGGGGCCCGGCCCGTGCTGCGGCTGAAACCGAAAGCGGGGCGGCGCTTCTACGACGGCGCGCCCTGGATTTACGCCGACGAGCCGGTCCTCGACCGACGCACGCGGTCCTTGCCGCCCGGCGCGATCGCGCGGCTCGACAGCGCCGACCGACAGCCGCTGGGGACCGTGGCCGTCAACCTCGGCTCGAAGATCGCCGCGCGGTGGCTCGACCCGGACCCCGAGGCCGCGATCGACGCCGACTGGTTTCATGCGCGCCTGAGCGACGCGGCGCAGCTGCGCGCGGGCCTCTACGACGCGCCCTATTATCGTTTGGCCCACGCCGAGGCCGACGGTCTGCCGGGGCTGGTGGTGGATCGGTACGGGCCCGCGGTGGTCGCGCAGCCGAACGCCGCCTGGCTCGAGACGCGCCGCACCGCGCTGCTGGCGGCTGTCGACCGGGCGTTCGCTCCGGAGATCATCGTGTGGAACGGGTCTTCGCGCGCACGGGCGCTCGAGGGCCTGCCCGAAGAAATCCGAGTGCTGAAAGGCGCGCTTCAAGGGCCGATCGAGACGCCGATGAACGGGGCGCGCTACCTCGCGGATCTGGCCGGCGGGCAAAAGACGGGGCTGTTCTACGACCAGCGCGAGACGCATCGGTTCGTGGCGCGGTTGGCGAAGGACGCGTCGGTGTTGGACCTGTTCTCGCATGTCGGGGGGTTCGCGCTGGCGGCGTTGGCGGCGGGGGCCCGGCGCGCGCTGGCGGTGGACGCCTCGGCCCCGGCGCTGGCGCTGGCGCGGGAAGGCGCCGAGCGCATGGGCGCGGGCGACCGGCTTGACATCCGGCGGGGCGACGCGTTCGAGACCGTGCGGGCGTTGCTCGCCGAAGACCGCCGCTTCGACATCGTGGTGTGCGATCCGCCGGCCTTCGCGCCGCACCGCGACGCGCGAGAGGCGGGCCTGAGGGCCTACGCCAAGACCGCGCGCTTGGGCGTCGCGGCGACGGCGCCGGGCGGCGTGTTCGTCCTCTGCTCGTGCAGCCACGCGGTGACGGTCGACGAGCTCGCCGCCGCCGCGGCCGCCGCGACGCGTCGGGCGGGGCGGTCGGCGCGGCTGCTGCGCCAGGGCGGCGCCGGGCCCGATCATCCGGCCCACCCGCATCTGCCCGAAAGCCGCTACCTCAAAACCCTGGTCTATCGCCTGGACGGCCCCCCGGCCCCGGGACCGCGCGCATGAGCCGCGCGCCCGACGCGGACGCGACGCCGGTCGTATTCTTGGATGCGAACGTCCTGATCCCGACCTTGCTGCGAGCGCTGTTGTTCGCCGTGGCCGATCAGGGGCTGTTCGCGCCGCGGTGGACCGACCGGATCGAGGCCGAGTGGCGCGCCGCCGCGGCGCGCGGACCGGATCCGGTCCCGGCCGCGTTGCTCGAGGCGGACGTGACGCGGGCGCGGCTGCGCTATCCGACAGCCCTGACAGAGGGCTGGCGGGCGTTCGAGGGGCCGCTCACGCTGCCGGACTGGGACGACCGCCATGTGCTGGCGGGCGCGATCGCCGCGCAGGCGACGCTGATCCTGACCAGCAACTTGCGCGATTTCCCGCCACGAACCTTGGCGGGCCACGGGCTGGCGCGGGAAGCGCCGGACCCGTTTCTGTGGCGCCTCGCCGGCGCGGAGCCGACGCGCATGGCGGCGGCGGTCGCGGCCTTCGCCGCGCAGTTGCCGCCGCCCTTGGCCGACGAGCCCCTGCCCCGCCTTTTGAAACGGGCCCGTCTGCCGCGCTTTGCGAAGGTGCTGGTCGACCTGTCCGGCTAGGCCGGGGCCGACCGCGCCGCCCGCCTCGGCGGCGGCATGGCCGCCATCCGATCCGGCCGCGACCGCGAGGGGCCGGCGGCCCGGTCCCGGGGCCGAGGGCGCGCCGTGACCGGCCGCCGGACGACGGGCCGCGCCG
>CAZBIG010000104.1:0-8632 GCA_964491865.1 uncultured Neomegalonema sp.
TTGGATCGCCACCCGATCCGACACCCGCATCCGAGACCGGTCGGGCGCGTGCAGCGCTGAGGCGCTCGCCATGGTCGTCACTCCTTCACCGTCCGTCCCGGGGCGTTTCCTTGCGGGCGGGCCTCACCGCGCGTGACCGCGCCGCAACTTCCGCTCCATAAACATCGAATAGCGCGACATCCCAAAGCAAAAGGCCCAGAATATCGCGCCGGCGATCAAGTATCCGGTTGGCGCCTGGACCGGCACGGACCATTCGCTATCGGAGAAAGTCTGTTGCACCTGACCCAACAGGTCGAACAGCCCGATGATCAGTACGAGCGTGGTGTCTTTGAACAGACCAATAAAAGTGTTCACGATCCCAGGGATCACCAAGACCAGCGCCTGAGGCAAAATGATCAAGCCCATCATGCGCCAATAGCTCAGGCCCATCGCCTGGGCGCCCTCATACTGCCCTTTCGGGATCGCTTGGAGACCGCCGCGCACGACCTCGGCCATGTAGGCCGACGAAAACAGCATCACCCCGATCAAGGCGCGCAGCAATTTGTCCATCTCGACGCCTTCGGGGAGAAACAGCGGCAGCATCACCGAGGACATGAACAAGACGGTGATCAGCGGGACGCCGCGCCAGAACTCGATGAAGACGATCGACAAGATGCGAACGGCGGGCAGGCTCGACCGTCGGCCGAGCGCGAGCAGAACGCCGATCGGCAAGGAGGCGACAATGCCGGTGATCGCCACGACGAGGGTGACGAGGAGCCCGCCCCACAGCGCCGTTTCGACCTCCATCAACCCGAAATCGACCGTGGCCGGCCACACCAAAAGGGCCGCGCCCGCCAGCACCCCGCCGATCGTGAACGCGGCCCCGCCGAGCGCGTCGCCGATCTCGCCGAGAAGACCCCGCTGCGCGGCGTAGCCGATCCCGAGAAACAGCGCCGCGAGCGCCACCCACACCGCCCAGGTTTCGGCGGCGAGCTCGAAGCGCCCGCCAGTCAACAGAATGAGCGCGAAGACGGGGAAGGCGAGCAGCATCGCCAGGCCGACCCATTTGCGCGCCGGCGCGCGCTCGATCATGACCCAGGCCAGGCCGACAGCTCCCACGGCGTAGACGAGGTTCACCCGCCATAACGCCTCGTCGGGGTAGCGGCCGTAGACGAACAGCTTCCAGTTCGCCGCAGCGTAGGTGTAGCAGGCCCCGAACCAGTCGTTCGGCAACGCGCCGCCTTGCGCCTCGGTGGCGCAGGACAGGCGCTTGACGCCCTCGGCCCCAGGCCAGACCGCGCTGATGAGCGCGAAGTCGACAAAAGACCAGATTTGGCTCAGCGCGAAGTAGGCGATCGCGATCGTCAAAACGATCATGCCGATCGATTGAGCGGCGGCCTGGGTCGACGAGAAGTTCGCCATCGAGGCGAACATGTTCTCCCAAAGCCAGCCCCGAAATCCGACTCGACTGGGCGGCGGCGGCAGGACCGGCGCGTCCTCGGTGCGGAGATAGGCGTAATTCGGCTCAGTCATACGCCCAGCTCCTCAGCGCTCGACCAGCGCGATGCGCTTATTGTACCAATTCATCACGATCGCAATTGACACCGAGAAGAACAGGTAGACCATCATCATCATAAAGATCATCTCGATCTCTTGACCGACCTGATTGAGCGCGGTGCCTGCGAACACTGACACCACGTCGGGATAGGCGATCGCCACTGCGAGAGAAGAGTTTTTGGTCAAGTTCAAGAACTGCGACGTCAGAGGCGGGATGATCACGCGCATCGCCTGCGGAATGATGATCAGGTTCAAGGTCGGTTGCTGGCGCATCCCCAGCGCAAAGGCCGCTTCTGACTGGCCTTTGTTCACCGCCAAAATGCCCGCGCGCACGATTTCCGCGATAAAGCTCGCCGTGTAGAGCGTGAGCGCCAGGAACACCGCGATCAGTTCGGACTTGATCGATAGGCCGGCCCCGTCGCGGAAACCAAAGCGCGAGCGGTTCGGCTCTTCCCAGTCGAGCGGCGAGCCGAGCAGCAGAAACACCAGAGTAGGCAAGATCACGACGGCGGCCAGGCCGATCCAGAAAACCGGCGGTCTGCGGCCCGTCCGGGCCTGGATGGCGTTGGCCATGTAGGAAAAGGCGATCCAGCCGACCAGCGCCACCAGAAAGACCAGCGCCACCACCCAAAAGCCCGGCAGCGGGACCGGAGCCGAGCCCCAAAGCCCCGCCTGGTCCGCCTTCCAGCCGAACGCGAGGTCCCACGGCTCGCCGCGCTTCGAGGGCAAGAAGGTCAAAAGCGCAGTATAAATAAACAGCATCTGCAAAAGCAGCGGCAGGTTGCGCAACAGCTCGACATAGCCCGTCGCGAAGCCCTTCAGCACAATATTCGAAGAAAGGCGAAAAACTCCGAGCAAAAACCCTAAAATAGTGGCGGCGATGATGCCGGCGAACGCCACCACCAGCGTATTGACGACGCCGATCAGAAAGACGTCGAAGTAGGTTGATTCGCCGATGGTGAAGTCGAGCGCCCAGGTGCCGGGCGTCGACAGAATTTGGAAGCCGGATTCCTGGCCGAGAAACTCGAAGCCGCTCTTTTTATCGAGCGCGGCGAGGTTCGTAACGGTGTTGATGACGATCCAGGCGAAGAACCCGAAGACCGCCAAGAGCAGCGCGACCTGAAAGAACACGGCGCGGGCGGTGCGGTCGTACAGCAACGACGCGGCGCCGGAGCTTTTGGGGGACGCGGGCGCGTCCGATACATGCGATTGCGCCATGGGGGTCTCGAAGCTCCGGGACGGGTCGCCGCCCGACGGGACGGCGACCTCCTAGACAAGGACGCAGAAGGGGCGCCAGCCGCAGCCGACGCCCCAAAAGCGCGTTAGCGGATCGGCGCGCCGTACTGCAGGCCGCCGTTTTTCCAGAGCTCGTTCACGCCCCGCTCGAGCTTCAGCGGGGTGTCCGGGCCGACGTTACGGTCATAGACTTCGCCGTAATTCCCGACCTGGCTGATGATCTGATAGGCCCATTCCTTCGGCAGGCCGAGTTTTTCGCCGAACTCGCCCTCTTCGCCGAGCAGACGCTTGATCGACGGGTTGTCCGAGCTCTTCATCTCGTCGGCGTTGGCCGAGCTCACGCCGAGCTCTTCAGCGTTCAGCATCGCGATGTGGGTCCAGCGGACGATCGAGCTCCAGTCGTCGTCGCCGCGGCGGACCACCGGGCCGAGGGGCTCTTTCGAGATCGTCTCCGGCAGCACGATGTGCGCGTCCGGATCGGTCAGCTTCAGGCGCTGAGCGGCCAGACCCGAGCGGTCGGTCGTGTAGACGTCGCACCGGCCCTTGTCGTACGCCGCGGCGACCTCGTCGGCCTTCTCGAAGGCCACCAGCTCGAACTTCATGTTGTTCGCGCGGAAATAGTCGGTGACGTTCAGCTCGGTGGTGGTGCCGGTGTTGGTGCAGATCGCGGCGCCGTCCAGCTCGAGCGCCGACTTCACGCCCAAGTTGGTCGGAACCATCAGGCCCTGGCCGTCATAATAGTTGATGACCGCCGGAAACTGCAGACCGAGCTGCGTGTCGCGGGTCATGGTCATGGTCGTGTTCCGCGACAGCAGATCGACCTCGCCCGACGACAGGGCGGTGAAGCGCTCCTTCGCCGACAGCGGCGTGTATTTGACGGCCGACGCGTCGCCGAAAATCGCCGCGGCGACCGCGCGGCAGAGGTCGACGTCGATGCCTTCCCACTCGCCTTGGTCGTTCGGGTTCGAGAAGCCCGGCAGACCCTGGCTGACCCCGCACTGCACGAAGCCCTTCGCCTTGACGTCGTCGAGCGTGGCCGCGACCGCGGGAGCCGCAACCAGGCTCGCCAGAGCCGCGCCGAATACCAGCTTGAATTTCATGGTTCGTTTCTTCCCTCTTCTCACCCAGCGACGCGCGTCGTTTCGGCGCGTCTCGAAAGCCGCGGGTCGGGTTCGGACCCGATGGCAGCATGGACAGCCGAGAACAGGCTGGCAAGCCGGCTTAGACCCTTGTTTTCCGAGAAAATCTCTTTGAGAGACCGACAAATCGCCAATCTCTTGAGCGCCACGCGAGCGATGATCAACCTTCGATCGTATTTTTGTGCAGACTGCACGTTAAAGAGGCATACGGCGCTTCGATTGCGGCGAAAGCCGGGCGACGCATCACAGCCGCTGATCTGCGCGATTGCCGGGCTCGAACGGTTTGATTCGGGGCCGCGCCGCATCAGCGCTTGGCCTCTCAAAATGAGACCCTTTTGCCCCGATCTGCGGTCAGCTAGTCTTGAAATGGGAAGGCCGGGGATGAGCGGCCCAGGGCCCCGGCGACATCGACGGACCACAGCATGAAAGACGAAACCCGGGCGACCTTGGTCGGACGCCGCCCGCAGGCGCAGCACGGCGCCATCAATCCGCCGGTGACCCACGCCTCGACCATCCTGCAGCCGACGCTGGCGGCGTGGCGCGCGTCGCGGAAAGTCCGCTACGGCGACGGCGTCACCTATGGGGTGCATGGAACGCCCGGCACCTTCGCGCTCGAGGAAGCGATCGCGGCGCTCGAAGGCGGCCACCGGACCCGTCTGTGCCAGTCGGGCCTCGCCGCGGTCAGCGGGGCGCTGCTCGCCTACCTGTCGGCCGGCGACCATTTGCTGATGGTGGACAGCTGCTACGAGCCGACGCGCAGCTTTTGCGACGGCATGCTGCGGCGCCTCGGCGTCGAAACCACCTACTATGATCCGCTGATCGGAAGCGGCATCCTCGAACTGCTGCAGGACAATACGCGCGTCGTGTTCGTCGAAAGCCCGGGGTCGCTGACCTTCGAGATCCAGGACACGGCCGCGATCGCGACGGCGGCCAACGAGGTCGGGGCCTGGACGCTGATGGACAACACCTGGGCGTCGCCGCTCTATTTCAAGCCGTTCGAGCACGGCGTCGACGTCTCGATCCAGGCGGTCACCAAATACATCGCCGGGCATGGCGACCTGGTGATGGGGGCGGTCACCGCCTCGAAAGCCGCTTATCCGCGGCTGCAGCGCTGCTGGGCCGAGCTTGGTCATTCGGTCGGCCCAGACGACGCCTATCTGGCGCTGCGGGGTCTGCGGACCATCGGCGTGCGCCTGGCGCACCACTGGCGCGCCGGCCTCCGCGTGGCCGAATGGCTCGCGGCGCAGCCGGAAGTGCTCGAAGTTCTGCACCCGGCCCTGCCCGGCGACCCGAGCCACGCCCTCTGGCGTCGCGATTTTCGGGGCGCCTCCGGCCTGTTCGGCTTCGTGCTCGACGCCGACGCGGCGACCGACACCAAGCTGGCCGCGCTGCTCGACAACTTGGACCTGTTCGGGATAGGCGCGTCCTGGGCGGGCTATATGAGCCTGTTGATCCCCGTCTACCCGGCGACCGTGCGCAGCGCCACGCCTTGGCCGCGCCCGGGCCGGCCGAGCGGTCAGATGATGCGGATCAATATCGGGCTCGAGGATCCGGACGACCTGATCGCCGATCTCCGCGCCGGCTTCGAGCGCTTGCGCAACGCCTGACCCGAGGCGCGCCGGGGCGACAGGCGACCGCCGCTCAGCGGATCGCGGGCGGCGGCGTTTCGGGATCGACGGTGGCGGACCTGCGAAAGCCGACCCGAGCGACGCCCCCGGCGGCCTCGACGGCCGCGACGGTCCAGCCGGCGGGCGCGCGCGCGCTTTCGACTTCCGAGACCTCGGCGGCTTCCGAGCCGTCGCGACACAAAGTCATCATCCGGGCCACGAGATGGGGCGCGCCGACAAAGACCGCGTCGACCGACCCGTCGGTCAAGTTGCGCACATAGCCGGCGAGACCCAAGCGGCGCGCCCAGCACTCGGTCCAATAGCGATAGCCGACCCGCTGCACCCGGCCCGACACGCGCACCCGCGCCGAGACGATCGGATCGATCCGCGATCCGGGCTGCTCTTGCACATCTTTCAGCGTCGCGCTCACGGGGCCTCCCGATCTCGTCCCGACCGTTGCCGCTATGACCACGGCGACAAGCGCCGTCTGCGCCGCACTCTCTTTTTTGTTGTTCCTCAAATGCCACTACAGACCGAGAACAAGCCAGGCGCAAGCGGACTCGTCCCCGATCTGTGCAGATTTTCGACCAACAGCGATGAAATTGCGCGATTTCGTTGGTGAACGGCCGCCGCGCCGCCCCGCTTCAGAGCGCCATGACCAGACAGGTGCTGACGCCGAACGCGTAAAGCTTGCCGCTGTCGACGCCGACCATTTTGCCCTCGGCGGCGGCGGTGCGCTTGCCGGTGTGAAGGCACACGCCCTCGGCGCGCATCGCCTCGCTGGTCTCGAACACCGGCCGGACGATGTTCACGCGGTACTCGAGCGTCGTGTAGCCGAACCCCCGCGGCAGCGTGGTCTGCACCGCGCAGGCCATGCAGCTGTCGAGCAGCGTGCCGAACCACCCGCCGTGCACGCCGCCGATCGGATTATAATGGTCGAAACGCGCCGCGCCTTCGAACACCGCGCGGCCGTGCTCGGCCGCGACCAGCCGAAAGTTCATCGGTCGGCAGATCGGCGGCGCCGGGATCCGCCCCTCTAAGATCCCGAGGATGAAATCGAGCCCCGACATCGACGCGATCCGCTCGAGAGACGGCTGGTCTTCGGGGCGATCGACGAATTGCGGCTCGGGCATCGGCGCGCTCCTTGGCGGGGCCTCTCGGCGCTGAACTCAGAAAGCCTCCCGCGCCCCGCGGGAGATCGCGTCGATCGCCGCCTGCAGCATCGACTGGGCGGGGTTCGCCGGATGCGGGCGCAGATAGACCAGCGACAACAAAGCCCCGTCCGACCGCTCGCACAAATGATCGAGAAACGCGTTCAGCTGACGCCCCTCAAGATACGCCGCGCCGTCCGCGTCGCGGCGGGGACGCATGTCGACGACCAACGCCGCGTCGTCCGCCCCTAGAAAACAGTCTGGCCGGGCGTGGCGGCGGGCGGCCCACCAGAGCGCCACCGCAAGCCGATCGTCGCCGTAGAACCGCGCGCCGGGCGCGAACCGCCGCGGCCGACTGGTCAGCTCCTCGGCCCAGTCCAACCCCTGCGCCAAGAGCGCGGCCTCCGGGGTGAAGCGCGCCGCGCCCTCCGCGAGGCCGGGCCGGCGATTGTCGTTGGCGGCCGTGGTCATCGGCGTCTCCCCTCGTCCGATCCGTTCCGCGGAAAGACCCATATCCGGGATCGGAGCCGAGGGGCAGCCCCTAAATCTCGCGCTGCGCCCGCGCCGTCAGGCGAATTCGATGATCACCTCGTCGACCGCGAGGCTGTCGCCGGCTTTGGCCTTGACGCTCTTGACGACGGCCTGGCGCTCGGCGCGAAGGATGTTCTCCATCTTCATCGCTTCGACCACGGCCAACGGCTGACCCTCTTGCACCTGGTCGCCCTCGGCGACGTCGATGCGGACCACCAATCCGGGCATCGGGCACAACAGCAGCTTCGAGGTGTCGGCCGGCGCTTTATCCGGCATCAGGCGCGCCAAGGCGCCGGCGTTCGGCGAGCGCGGCGACAGGGTGAGATCCGCGCCGCGCCACCGCATCCGCCACCCGTCGGTCGCGCGGGCGACTTTCGCGATCAACGCCTGGTCGAGCATCCCGTCGGCCCCGAACCATGCTTTGGCGAGCGGGCTTCCGGGGCGCCAGTCCAGCGTCATCTCGAGCATGTCGTCGAACGCGAAGCTGGGCGGCTCGACCGTCGTGAACGACACCGCGACGTCCTCGGCCCCGACGGCGACCGTCCAGTCGAGCTGCGGCGACGGGGGCCGATCGCGCAATTGCCCGCTCAACTGCTGCCGTCGGGCGCGATCGAGCTCGGTCATGGCCGCGGCCATCCGCGCCAGTCGATCGAGAACCTCCGGCGCGGGCGCCACGCCCGAGAAGCCGTCGGGGTACTCTTCGGCGATGAAGGCGGTCGACAGCCGTCCCTCCTCGAAGCGCGGATGATCGAACACGGCGGACAAGAACGGCAGATTGTGGCCGATCCCCTCCACCTCGAACGCGTCGAGGGCGCCGCGCATGGTCTCGATCGCCGCCGCGCGGTCGGGCCCCCAGGCGCACAGCTTCGCGATCATGGGGTCGTAAAACATCGAAATCTCCGACCCCTCCTCGACGCCGGTGTCGTTGCGCACGACCGCGCTGTCGGTCTCGAGCGGCTGGGGCGGCCGATACCGCGTCAGCCGACCGATCGAGGGCAGAAAGTTTCGGTACGGATCTTCGGCGTAGAGCCGGCTTTCGAACGCCCAGCCCTGCAGTCGGACGTCCTCTTGGCGGATCGACAGCGTCTCGCCCGCGGCGACGCGGATCATTTGCTCGACCAAGTCGACGCCGGTGATCAGCTCGGTCACCGGATGCTCGACCTGCAGGCGCGTGTTCATCTCGAGGAAGTAAAAATTGCGATCCGGATCGACGATGAATTCAACGGTGCCGGCCGAGCAGTAATCAACCGCCTTCGCCAGCGCCACTGATTGCGCGCCCATCGCCTGACGGGTTTCTTCATCCAGAAACGGGCTCGGAGCCTCTTCGATGACTTTCTGATTGCGGCGCTGGATCGAGCATTCGCGCTCGCCCAGGAAGATCGTATTGCCGTGCTGATCGCCGAGCACCTGGATCTCGATGTGCCGCGGCTGC
>CAZBIG010000105.1:0-4154 GCA_964491865.1 uncultured Neomegalonema sp.
CGGCGCAAAGGGCGGCGGGCGCCGCGATCAACGCCGCCGCGGCCTCGTCGCCGCGCTTCGCGGCGTAGGCGGCCTCGGCGAACGGGCCCACCACCTGATCGATCCGCCCGGGCGCGCCCGCGGCGTCGACCAGGACCGCCACATCCGCCTCGCGCGCCGCGGCGGACGCGGTCTCGGGGCGATAGAGCGCGTCGTCGCTGACGATTTCGAGCGTGAGCGCCGGGAACCGCGACAACCAGCCCGACAGCGCCGGGATCAGCACGGCGCTGGCGAGCCGCCCCGGCGCCGCCAGCCGCACCACGCCGCTCACCCGCGCGTCGCTTTCCGACAACGCCGCCTCGGCCGCGGCCAGCGCCGCCTCGGCGGCCTCGGCGTGCGCGCGCAGGGCTTCGCCGGCCGGGGTGAGCGCATAGGCCCGTCCGCGGTCGAACAACCGCACCGCCAACTGGCGCTCGAGCGCGTCGAGGCGGCGCAGGACGGTCGAATGATGCAAGCCGAGCGGCGTCGCCGCGCGGCGCGGCGAGCCGGCGCGGGCGATCGTCACGAACAGCTTGGCGTCGTCCCAGTTCACCGCCTCCCCCCTCTGCTCGAAAGCGCCCCGCCGCGGCCGAGACGCCCGGCCCGAGCTCACGGCCCGATCTTGCGGCTCATGTCGGCCGCTTTAGCCCGGTTTTAAGGACGACGGGTCACCCTGCCGGGGTCGCATGCGCCGCCGCCGACGCGCGCCCCAGCCGGAGATCCTTTCATGGCCGAGACCCTGTCCGCCGACCAGACCCTCTCGAAGGCCGCCGCGGCCCCGACGCCGACCAAGTCGGTCGACATGGACAACCCGCTCGCGGACATGCGCGTGAAGTACTTCCTGCACCGCGTCTTCGAGCAGACCGGCCGCCGCCCGCGCGATCTCGCGCTGGACATCTTCCGCGGTTATTTCGGCGAGCGAAAGGTCAACGCGTCGGAATATTTCGCGATGCGGCTGTTCGACCCCGCGCTCAGCCGCGAGGCGCGCGACGCCTTCGTCGGCCTGAAAGCCGGCACGCGGATCAACCGCCGGCTGAATTGGAACGCCATTCATCACGGCGCGATCGACACGAAAACGATGCTGGCGGCGCTGCTGATCGGCTATGGCTTGCGGGCGCCGGACACCCAGGCGATCGCCAGCGCCACCCAGCGCCACCCGCAGCGCACCTTGTCCACCCCCGAGGCCCTGGCCGCGTTCCTGCGCACGGACGCCCGATACCCGCTGTTCGGCAAGCCCGTCGCCTCGAGCCAGAGCATGGGCGTCGCGAGCATCGAAGGCTACGACGCCGAGACCGACCGCGTGCTGCTGAAATCGGTCGGCCCGCGCCAGGTCGAGACCTTCGCGGCCGAGATTTTCGAGACCTTCCCCGACGACAGCTACTTGCTGCAGACGCGGATCGCGCCGCACCCCGAGCTGGCGCGGCTGGCCGGCGACGCCCTCGGCACCGTGCGGGTGGTGACGCTGCGCGACGGGCAGGACGTCAAGACGTTGTACGCGGTATGGAAAATCCCGGCCGTCGGCGCGATCGCCGATAACTTCTGGCGCGACGGCAACATGCTGGCGCAGATCGACATCGCGACCGGCGAGGCGCGCCGCGTGCAGCTCGGCTCGGGCGTGAACGCCAAGCTGATCGAGACCCATCCGGGCACGGGGCAGCGGCTGCTCGGCGCGGTCCTGCCGGACTGGCCCGAGACCTTGGCCATGGCCGAGCGCGCGGCGCTGGCCTTTCCGCACACCCGGATCATCGGCTGGGACATGGGCCTGACCGACCAGGGGCCTCTGGTGGTCGAAGGCAACACCAACCCCAACCACGGGCTGTTCCAGACCGCCGCGCACGAGGGTCTGATGGCGGGCGCGCGCAAGACGCTGATCGAGGCCATCATCGCCGAGAACGAAGAGACCAAGAAGCGCCGCAAGGAAACCCGCAAGCAGAAGCAGCGCGAGTTGAAGCGCCGGGCGATCTCGAAGGCGTTCAAAAGCGTCCTCGCGGACGGCTGAGCCCCAGAAGCATCGCGCCAAGATCGGAGGGGCGGGCATGGCGGAACCCGACGCGCCGCTGGCCGAGACGGACGCGCCGCGCCTCGATTTCCATGGGCTCGCGCCGCCCGACCCGCCCGACCTCGACCTGTGGGCGATGTTCGCGCGCGCCCGGGCCGAGACCGGGCGGCGCTGGTGGCGGATCCTCGCCGACTTCCTGCCGTTGCAGCGCTTTCCCAATCGGCTGCTGCTGGTCGAGTATTTCGGCTATCGGCTTTACGAGTGGGAGCGGCTCGACGCCGAGGCGCGCGGCCGGTTCGTCGGCTTCCTGGGCCAACGCGCGATCAATCGGCGCCTGAACCGCGGCGCGCGCCCGCCGGGCCTGTGGGGCGACAAGCTGCTGTTCGACGCGCTGATGCGCGGCGCCGGGCTGCCCACCCCGCCCATTCAGGCGGTGTTCCGCCCGATCTCGGGCGCGGCCCCGTCGGCCCCCTTTCCGCTGTTGACCGACGCCGACGCGCTGGCGGCTTTCCTGCGTCGCGACGCGCGGTATCCGCTGTTCGGCAAACCCGTTCGGGGCGAGCAGAGCCGCGGGGTCGCCAGCCTCGAGGCGTTCGACCCGGCCGCCGACCGGCTGCGTTTCGTCGACGGGCCGCGCCCGACGGTGAGCGCCTTCGCAGAAATGGTGGCGGCGGAGGCGGGCTTCGACGGCTATCTGCTGCAAGACCGGCTGGCCCCGCATCCCGACATCGCCGAGGTGAGCGCCGGCGGGCTCAACACGGTGCGCTTCGTCACCGCTTGCGTCGGCGGCGCGCCCGAAATCCTCTACGCCGTCTGGAAGGTCGCGGCCCCGGGCGCGCCGACCGACGACGGCCTGTATCCGGGCGCGCTGAAAGTCGCGATCGACGCCGACACCGGCGAGACGGTCCGCGCCCAGCAGGGCGCCTGGATCGGCCATCGCGCGCTGTCGGCGCATCCCGTCACCGCCGCGCCGTTGCTGGGCCGGCGCCTGCCCGATTGGGGCGAGGCGCGGCGGCTGGCGCTCTGCGCCGCCGCGCTGACGCCGCGCTTTCGCATCCTCGGTTGGGACGTGGCGCTGACGCCGGACGGGCCGGTGCTGGTCGAAGGCAACGGCGATCCGGGGCATCGGGTGTTCCAGACCGCCGCCGGCCGGGGCGTCTTGACCGACCGGTTCCGCGCCGTCATCGACGCCGCCGAGGTCGAGGAGCGCGCCCGCCGTCGCGACGAGGCGGCGCTGATTCGGCGCCGGCGCGCCGCGTTCCGAGCCGGCCTCTGGCGGAAACTGCGGCGCGACCTCCTGCGGATCGGGGGCTGAGCGGCGCCCGTTCGAAAGGCAGGCCGGTGAGCGCCAAAGACCCCCGGAAGAGCTTTTGCGCCGCGCTGCCGACGGATCTCGCCGCGGCGCTGCGCGCCCATCGGCGGCGGATCGGCGCGCGCAGTCTGTCGGCCGCCGCGCGCGACGCCTTGAGGCGTCCCGACCGCGCGAGGTCCTTGGCGGACGCCGCGGCGCCGGCGCCGCGCGAGAAAGATCTCGGGCGCGGCGGCGCGCCCCGGACGCTGCGGCTCAGGCTGCAACTCGAGCCCGACCTGCAAGCCCGCCTGGGTCTCGTCCCAGGTCAGCCGCCGCACGCGATCGAGGCGCGGCTCGTTGCGCTGCTGCGGCGCGCTCTGCCGCCGCGGGCGGGCGCCGCGTGATCAAGACTTGCCAGGCGCAACCGATTGGACAACACATTGTTCAGGCAAGAAGAAAATTGGTGGAGGCGCCGCCATGTCGGGCGAACGGGATAAATTCGAGGTTTACCAGGACAAGCGCGGCGAATGGCGTTGGCGCCGGATCGCCACCAACGGCAAAATCGTCGGGGCCGCTTGCGAAAGCTACAAGTCTCAGAAGGACTGCGAAGCGAATATGAACCGCGGCGAGAACCCCAACGACAAATCGGAGTTCTACCAAGACAAGCGCTCCGAATGGCGCTGGCGGCGCCGGGCGTCGAACGGCAAGATCGTCGGGGCCGCGTCGGAAGGCTATAAGTCCCAAAAAGACGCCGAAGCCAACGCCGCGCGGCAGGGCTACGCCGGCGGCTGAGCGGCCGGGGGCGCAGCGGGGGGGGACCGCGGGGGGGGGGGCCGGCAGGGGGAC
>CAZBIG010000105.1:4164-8599 GCA_964491865.1 uncultured Neomegalonema sp.
AAACCGCCCCCGACCCCACCCCCGGGCGCCCGGCCCCCGCGGGGGGCGGCGCGCCCGGGCCCGCGCGGGGGCAGCCCCGGGGCGGCGGGCGCGTCGCGTGACGCGGCGCGCCTCTAAGGGCGTGGCCGGGCCGCCAAGGCGGGGCCGCGCCGGGATCCCCCGCGGCGGGCCCGAGTTCCGCGCCGGTTCTTTGACCGCCGTCAAAGCGCCCGTCGCTGGCCGCGACATTCTGCCTCCGTATCGCCGCGCGCGGCGCGGCGCGGACGGAGATCGCGCGATGACCTTCAAAACCATTCTGCTCCACCTGTCGGACGACGACGCCGCCGAGGACCGCGGCCGCCACGCCGCCGCCTTGGCCCGGCGCTTCGACGCCAAGTTGATCGGCCTGGCGCTTTCGGCCCCGGACCATCCGCTGACCTTGGGCGACGCCGCCGGCTATGGCGACGTCTGGGCCGAGATCGCCGCGCGAAGCGACGCGGCGGCGGAGAAACGCGCCGAGCGCTTCGCGACGGCGATGGCCGCCGAGGGGGTTCAGCACGAGCCGCGCGTCGCGCGGGCCCCAGGTCTGGCCGCGGACGCCTTCGCTTTGCACGCGCGCTATGCGGACCTCTCGATCGCGCCCAGCCCCGGGCTCTACGCGGACGGATCGTCGCCCGACGCGCTGGCCCATCTCGAGCAGGTGATCCGCGGCGCCTTGTTCGAAAGCGGCCGCCCGCTGCTGCTGGCGCCGTCGACCGGGTTCCCGGACGGGCGCTTCGGGGTCGCGTTGGTCGCGTGGGACGGCCGCAAGGAAGCGGCGCGGGCCATCCGCGACGCGCTGCCCCTGCTGCAACAAGCCGAGACGGTCGAGGTCTGCACGGTCGAGACCCTGTTCAGCGACGGGACCGAGACCGACGGCGCGAGCCGCGGGGCCGCCGCCTGGCTCGCCGCGCACGGCGTGGTCGCGAGCGCGAATACGCTCAGCCGCAGCTTCGGCGTCGCGGGCGCCGTGCAAGAGCGCGCGAGAGAGATCGGCGCCGAGGTGTTGGTGATGGGCGGTTACGGCCATTCCCGACTGTCCGAGGCGATTTTCGGCGGCGTGACCGAGACCTTGCTGCGCGAAGCGCGGACGCCGATCTTCATGTCGCACTAACGCGCGTCGAGCCCGCGACCGCCCGCCTGCCGCGCGTTTCGGGATCGGCGCGGCCATCGCCGCCGGGGCCGCCCTGGCTGACAAGCGAGGAGGCCCGGATGACCGAAGGCGACGCCGGCGTGATCGATCTCGGCCACGGGGCCGCGCGCGACCCGTTCGCCCCCTACCGCGCCGCGGCCGCGGCGGGGCCGATGGTTCGGGTCCGCGCCCCTCTGCTCGGACGGTGCTGGATGGCGACCGATCCGGCGCTCATCCAGGCCGCGCTCAAAGATCAGACGGCGTTCGTCCGCGCGCCGAGCGCGGTCGGTCGGCGGAGCCCGGCGGCGCTGCTCGACTGGGCGCCGCCCGCGCTGCGCGCGCTCACCCGATCGATGCTGACTAAAGACGGGGCCGACCACCGCCGGTTGCGCGGCCTGGTCGATCAAGCCTTCGCGCGGCGCAGCGTCGAGGCGTGGCGTCCGCGGGCCGACCACGAAGCGGCGCGGCTGCTCGATCGCCTGATCGACCCCCCTGCCGCGGCCGGCCGCGCGACGCCGCGCGCCGATCTGGTCGCCGCGTTCGCCCGCCCGCTTCCGCTGGTCGTGATCGCCGAGATCCTGGGGATCCCCGCCGCCGACCGGCCGCGCTTCGAGCGCTGGGCGGCGGCCCTCACGCCGGACGGGAGATTCTGGTCGGTGGTCGGCGCGCTGCCGCGGATCTTTCGGCTGGTCGGCTATCTGCGCCGCCTGTTCGTCCTGCGGCGCGCCGATCCGCAGCCCGGCCTGCTGAGCGACCTGGTCCGCGCCGAGGCGGACGGCGACCAGTTGAGCGCCGAGGAGCTCGAGGCGACCGCCGTGCTGCTGCTGTTCGCCGGCCATGTGACCACCACGCATCTGATCTCGGCGGCGGCCTGGACGCTGTTGCGCGCGCCCGACGGGCCGGCGCTGGCCGCGTCGCTGCGGGCCGCGCCCGACCGGATCGACGCCTTTCTCGACGCGCTGCTCCGGCGGTATCCGCCGGTCCAACTGACCCTGGCGATGTCGGCCCGCGCTCAGAATTTCGGCGGCGCGCGGCTCGGCCGCGGCGAGACGGTGATGTTCGGCTTGGCCGCGGCTTTGGCCGGTCCCGACGGCCCGCGCGACCTCGCCGCCCCGTTGGACATCGCCGCCCCCCGGGACATCGCCGCCCCCCGGGACATCGCCGCCCCCCGGGACATCGCCGCCCCCAGGGACATCGCCGCCTCCCGGGATCTCGACGCGCCCGCCGCGCCGACCCCGAGCGCCTTGGCCTTCGGGGCCGGGCCGCATTTTTGCCTCGGCCGCGCGCTGGCGCTGATGGAGGCGCGCGCGGCGGTGACGGCTTTGCTGGCGCGCGCGGATCGCCTGCGGCTCGCCGCGCCGGACCGCGCGCCCGTCTGGCGCGGCAAGCCCGGCGCGATGGGGATCGCCGCGCTGCCGGTGATCGTCGCCGCCCCGAGCGAATCCGGCCGCGCCGCTGGCGAGACGCGGCGATCGGCATAAGTCACGCCCCTCAAGGCGGCGGCGGGCCGCGACGAGACGGGTGCGGCGATGGCTTTGGCGGGGGCGGACGACGACGCGGCGCGGCGCAAAACCGTCGCGCTGATTTGGGGCGCGGCCTGCCACGGTCTGTTCGCGCTCGGCGTGGGCGCGATGATGGCGGCGATGTATTTCGGCATGAGCCGGTCGCTCGGGCCGGTTTCGCCGCCCTGGAGCTGGCTCGCGAACGCCGCCCTGATCGCGCAATTCGCGCTCGGCCATTCGCTGCTGCTGACCCGGCGCGGCCGCGCGCTGCTGGCGCGTCTGGCTCCCGAGCCCTATGGCGGGGTGCTGTCGAGCACGACCTACGCCGCCATCGCCGCAGTTCAGGTCGGGCTGCTGTTCGCGTTCTGGAGCCCGAGCGGCGTCGTCTGGTGGCGCGCCGAGGGGGCCGCGTTCTGGGGCCTGACCGCCGCCTATCTGACGGCGTGGGCGCTGTTGATGAAATCCATGCTCGATGCGGGCATCGCGCTGCAATCGGGGCTGCTCGGCTGGTTTGCGCTGTTTCGCGGCCGAAAGCCGCAATATCCGGACATGCCGACCACGGGCCTGTTCCGCTTCACCCGGCAGCCGATTTATCTGACCTTCTCGCTCACGCTGTGGACGCCGCCGATCTGGACGCCGGACCAGCTGTTTCTCGCCGTCCTGCTGACCGGCTATTGCGTGGTCGCGCCCCGTTTCAAAGAGCGCCGGTTCGCCGCCATGTTCGGCGACCGGTTCGAGGCCTACCGGGCGCGGACGCCCTATTGGCTGCCCTTCCGCCTGACCTCGAAAGGACCGGCCGATGCGCGCCGCTGACGTCGACCTGTACGACGAAGTCGCCGCGGACTGGTGGGGCGACGACGTGCGCTGGCTCAGAACCTTGCGCAACATGGCCCCGGCGCGGTTTCGCTATTTCGACCGCTTCGCGGCCGACTGGCGCGGGCGCGACGCGCTCGATCTCGGCTGCGGCGGCGGCTTCATGGCCGAGGCGCTGGCGCGCCGCGGCGCTCGGGTCGTCGGGGTCGATCCGGCGGCCAAAGCGATCGCGGCGGCCCGGGCCCACGCCCAGGCCGAGGGTCTCGAGATCGATTATCGGGTCGGGGTCGGCGAGGCGCTGCCGCTCGACGCCGACAGCGTCGACCGCGTGGTCTGCGTCGACGTGCTCGAGCATGTGAGCGATCTCGACCAGACTTTGTCCGAAGTCGCCCGGACGTTGCGGCCGGGCGGCTGGTTCCTGTTCGACACGATCAACGCCAGCTGGCTCGCGCGCCGGGCCGTGATCGACGCGGCCGAGCGCGTGCTTGGGCTGCTGCCGCGCGGCACCCATGATCCGGCGAAGTTCATCACGCCTGCGCGCCTGCGGGGCGCGCTCGAGCGGCGCGGCTTCGCGGTCGAGCGCTTCAGCGGGCTCGGACCGGCGGGTCTCGACCGCCGGCTCGACCTCCGCTTCGGGCTGCTGCCGACCACCCAAATTCTGTATCTGGGCGCGGCGCGTCTCGAAGGGGTTTGAGATCAAGCGCCTGACCCCGCCGCCGCGACGCGTCGGCGGTTCCCAAGCGCCGGCGGATCCCGCCGCCGAAGATCATCCTCCGGCGCTGCCGCGCGCCGCCCGCGTCCGAGAAACCCGCCCACGCCAGGCGGGCCGCGACCGCCCGTCGCCCCCGCGGCGCCAAGCCCGCTTCGACGCCGACGCCCTCGGCGCGCGGGGGGCGAAGGCTGCGCGGGGGAAAAGGCTTCGCGGAGGGCCGAGCGCACCTTCGGCATTTATTCGGGCAGGCGAGGCTGC
>CAZBIG010000106.1:0-8589 GCA_964491865.1 uncultured Neomegalonema sp.
GAGCGCGGCCGTGTCGCGCCGCGAGGCCGAAATCGAGGCCGCCGTCTGGTGGCGTCGGCGCCGCCGCTTGCGGCTCGGGTCGGACGGACCCGGCGCCGAGATTGATCTGGCGGCCCTGGCCCGGGTGCGCGCGCGGCTGCTCGGCGGCCGCGGGGCGGCGCGCCGGCGGGGCCGCCCGGCCGCGCCGCCCGACGGGGATCTGCGGTGAGCAAGCCCGAGACGCGATCCCAACCTCGTTCCGAGACCCGAGCCGAAGCCCGTTCCGAGGCTCGGTCGGACGCCTCGGCCCCCCGGTGGCGCGTCCGCGACGCGCTGGACGAAGACGCCGACGCCCTGCGCGACATGATGCGCGCTCTGCAGGCCTATGAGCTGCGTTTCGAGCCGAACCGCGCGCCCCCCGACGCGATGGCGGGGCCGCACATGGACGCGCTGGCGCGCTGGGCGGCCGACAGCGACGGGGCCGTCCTGGTCGCCGAGAGCGGGTCCGGCGCGGCGCCGGTCGGTTTTCTGGTGTTCGCGGTCGTCGAGGAGTTCGGCTGCTTCGTCGCGCGCGAAAACCAGCGCTACGGCGTGATTTCCGACCTGTTCGTGCAGGACGCGTTTCGCGGCGCGGGCGTGGCGCGGGCTCTGGTCGACGCGGCGCGCGACCGGTTGGTCGATTTGGGCGTTCGGCGGCTGGAAGTGACGGCGCTTTGGGGCAATCACGGGGCCCGCGCCGTCTACGAGGCGCTCGGTCTCGCGCCCTCGCATGTCGCTTACGCCGAGAAGCTGCCGCGTCGGTAGACGTTCGGGGTCGCCGATCGGTCGGCGACCGCGGTTTCGGGGTCAGTCGGCGGTCCGCGCCGCCCGCTCTTCGGCCAGTTCCCGCCGCCGCATGGGCATCGCGTCGATCAACGCGAACAGGGTGTCGGCGTCGACCGGATCCGAGCGGGTGAGTTTGACGCCCTGGTCTTTCCCGATCAGCCGCGCCGCGAAGCGGCCGCGCGGCGCGTCGTAGCGTCGGCGCAACGCCTCGGCCGAGAGATCCGACGGCGCGCCGCTGACGGTCACCGCGCCCGCCACCACCTCGATCACCGGCACGGCCCGCTCGGCGAGCGCCTGGCCATGCGCCGCCAGGGCGGCTCGTTGCCGCGACAGCGCGTCCGAGTTCTCGGCGTCGGCGAAGACGAGAAACGGGCGCGCGCGCCAGGCGTATGCGGCGAGGGGCGCGTCGGCGCGCGCGGCGCGGTCTGCGCCGTCGCTTTGCGCCGGGACGGGAGCGGCCAGAGCCGCCGTGAGGGCGGCCCCGAGAAGAAAAGCGGCGCGCGTCATCGCGACCTCCCCTTAAGTTTCATCTCCCTAAGACAGATAGGCCGCCGCCTGACGACGCCATCTCAGCCTTCCGCGCCTCGGGCGACGCGAGAAACCGGCTGGACGAAGACCGCCGCGTTTGCTAGCGCACTGGTCTGCTGTGATCCGGCGTAGCTCAGTGGTAGAGCATCCGACTGTTAATCGGACGGCCGTAGGTTCGAATCCTACCGCCGGAGCCAGCTGATCTCCTGAGATTTTGGCATGCCTCCTCAGGCCGGCGGGGCCGGAGCGGGCAGGGTGGGCGTGAAAGAGCGCCTGTCCCGACCCGCGGGCGCGGCGGGGGAGATTGTCGCGGCTCTGTCGCCCTCCGTCCGCTCCGCCCTAGAACCTTGACCCAGCATGGATTTCAGCCGGGCGGTGATCCGCCTCGGACAGCGCGCCGTAAAGGTCGGGGCGCGATCAGGCGTGACGGCGAGCGACACGGGAGCGGCGTATGGGCGAGCAAAACGGAACCTTGGTTTGGTTCCGGCGCGATCTGCGGCTCGCCGATCACCCTGCGCTTTGGGCCGCGGTGTCGCGCGGCTGGGTCGTTCCTGTCTTCATATTAGACGATTTGCTGAACAACGCCGGCGGCGCCGCCGCGCGTTGGCGGTTGTCGCGAAGCCTCGACAGCCTCGGGCGCGCCATCGAGCGGGCGGGCGGGCGGCTGATCCTGCGCCGAGGCGCCCCGTTGGCGACCTTGCGGGCGCTCATCGCCGAGACCGGCGCGACCGCGGTCTACTGGTCGCGCCGCTACGACGCCGAGGCGATCGAGCAGGATAAGGCGGTCAAGAAAGCGCTCTGCGACGACGGGATCGCCGCAAAAAGCTTCCCAGGAACGCTGCTGGTCGAGCCCTTCGAGGTCGAGACCAAGACGGGCGGGTTTTACAAAGTCTACACGCCGTTCTGGCGCGCCGTGTCCGCCGATCTGGATCCGGGCGAGCCGCTGCCGGCGCCGACCGCCTGGCCGAACCCGCCGACCTGGCCGGACGGCGCGCAGCTCGACGACCTGGAGCTTGAAGCGGCGGTGAACCGCGGCGCGGCGGTGCTCGGGGCGCGCGCGCCGGTGGGCGAGGCGGCCGCTCAAGACCGGCTGGCCGAGTTCATGGCCGGGCCCGTCGGCGCCTATCACGAGGCCCGGGACCGGATGGACCAGGACGGGGTCTCGCGGCTCTCGGCGCATTTCGCCACGGGCGAGCTGTCGCCGCGGACCGCGTGGGATACGACGCGAAAGGCGATGGCGCGCACGCCCGACGTGACGGCGGGCGCGGAGGTGTTCCTCAAAGAATTGGTCTGGCGCGAATTCGCCGCGCATTTGCTGTTTCACACGCCGCGATTGAAGTCGGACAATTGGCGCGCGCAATGGGACGCGTTCCCGTGGCGCGACGACAACGCGGAGGCCGAGAATTGGCGGCGCGGGCGCACCGGCGTGCCGATCGTGGACGCCGCGATGCGGCAGATGTACGTCACCGGCTACATGCACAATCGCGCGCGCATGCTGACGGCGAGCTACCTCACGAAAAATCTGCTGACGCATTGGAAGGTCGGCGAGGCGTGGTTCCGCGACTGTCTGGTCGATTGGGACCTCGCCTCGAACGCGATGGGCTGGCAGTGGGCCGCCGGCTCGGGGCCCGACGCGGCCCCGTATTTCCGGATCTTCAATCCCGAGACGCAGGCCAAGAAATTCGATCCGAAGGGGGCCTATGTGGCGCGCTGGCTTCCCGAATACGCCCAGGGGCCGCTCGACAAGAGCGCCCATGAAGACGGGTTGGCGTTCTTCGACGCGTGCCCGCGCTCGTGGGGCCTGTCGCCGGACGACGCCTATCCCGAACCGGCGCTCTCGCTGAAAGCGGGACGCGAACGCGCGCTCGCGGCTTTTGAAAACCTCTCGCAATCCGGCGACTGACGCCGGCGACGACATCAACCGACTGGTGGGGACCAAACGTGAAAATCGCAGTGATCGGATCCGGCGTGTCCGGCCTCGGGGCCGCCCTTGCGCTGTCCGAGAAGCACGAGGTGCAGCTGTTCGAGCAGGACAGCCGGTTTGGCGGCCACGCCAACACCGTCGAAATCGACTATGACGGCGCGCGGATCCCGGTCGACACCGGCTTTATCGTCTACAACACGCACAATTATCCGAACCTGACGGCGCTGTTGGCGCATCTCGACGTCCGCACCGAAGGCTCGGACATGACGTTCGCGCTCTCGCTCGACGGCGGCCGGCTCGAATACGCGTGCGACGGCGTCTCGAAAGTGTTCGCGCAGCGCTGGCGGGCGTTCGATCCGTGGTTCCTGGCGACCTTTCGCGAGATCCTGCGGTTCCATAAGACCGCGCGCGCCGAGCTGGCGTCGGGGCGTCTCGACGGGCTGTCCCTCGGCGACTGGCTCGACCGCGAAGGCTACAGCCGAAACTTCCGCGAGAAGTTTCTGCTGCCGATGGGCGGCGCGATCTGGTCGACCGCGGTGGCGGACATGCTCGACTTCCCGGCCCGCGGCTTCGTCCAATTCTTCTCGAACCACCACCTGCTCGAGGGGTTCGAGCGCAAGGTCACCTGGCGGACCGTCTCGGGCGGGTCGCGAGAATATGTCGCTCGGATCTTGCAACGGCTCGGGCCGCGCGCTCAGGCCGGCGTCGGCGCGGTCGCCGTGCGCCGCCTGGCGACCGGTCAGGCCGCGGTCAAGTTCGACGACGGCTCGGAGGGGGTGTTCGACCAGGTCGTGCTCGCCTGCCATTCGGATCAAGCGCTGGCGCTGCTGAGCGACGCGGATCCGGCCGAGCGCGCCGTGCTGTCGGGCGTGCGCTATTCGGACAATGTCGCGGTGCTGCACCGAGACCGCCGGCTGATGCCGAAACGCGAGCGGGTCTGGTCGAGCTGGTGTTTCATGGCCGAAAGCGGGGCCGAGGCGCGCCGCCCGGCGGTGAGCTATTGGATGAACAAGCTTCAAAACATCGACCGCCGCTATCCGCTGTTCGTCTCGCTGAACCCGGCGCGCGATCCGGATCCGGCGCTCGAGTTCGCGCGGTTCTCCTACGCGCACCCGTTGTTCGATCAGACGGCGTTCGACAGTCAGCGTCGGAGCGACCTGATCCAGGGCCGCCGCGCGGTGTGGTTCGCGGGCGCGTGGCTTGGCTGGGGGTTTCACGAAGACGGTTTGCGCAGCGGGCTGAGGGTCGCCGACGCGCTCGGCGCGCGGCCGGCGTGGGCGCGCGATCTCGGAACGCCGCTGCGCGGGTCGCTCGCGATTGCGGCGGAGTGATCGGATGCCGGACGGCGCGCCTGCGATCGAGACGCCTCCGGGCGCGGCCCCGCCGCCAGGGCGGGCGGCGGACGCCGTCTGTCCTCCGCGGCTTTACGTCGGGCACGTCATGCATCTGCGTCTGCGCCCGAAGCGCCATCAGTTTCGCCAGCGCGTGTTCGGTCTCTTGGTCGATGTGGACCACGCCGCCGAGCAGCTGCGGCCGCTGCGCCTGATCTCGACCCGCGGGTTTTCCGTGTTCGGTTGGCGCGACGCGGACCATGGGCCGCGCAGCGGCGCGGCGTTGCGGCCGTGGGTCGAGGCGCGCCTGGCCGAGGCCGGCCGACCCGCGCCGGCGCGGATCCAGTTGCTGGCCATGCCGCGCGTGCTCGGCTACGTGTTCAATCCGCTATCTGTCTACTATTGCTATGACCGCGCCGGCGCGCTTTGCGATCTTGTCTACGAAGTGAAGAACACCTTCGGCGACCAGTTCGTCTATGTCGGCGCGCCCGCCCCGTCGAATAGCGCCGCGGGGCCCGAGCCCGTCGACAAACGCTTCTTCGTGTCGCCTTTCATCGATATGGCCAAGCGCTATTATTTCTGCGCGCCGGCCCCCGAGGCGCGGCTGGCGCTGCGGATCAAAGAGCGCGACGCGGACGGAGACTATCTGATCGCCACCTGGAACGGCGTTGCGGAACCGCTCGACGACCGGAGCTTGGCGCGGCGCTTCCTGAGCCACCCGATGATGTCGGTCGGGGTGATCTTCGGGATCCACTGGCACGCGTTGCGGCTGGCGCTGAAGGGGGTGCCGTTTCTCGGTCATCCGGGCGCGGCCCGGATCGCCGCGCCGGTCGAACCGGCGTCGGGTTAGGCGAGACGATCAAGGGGGCGCGCACAGCGCCGCGCGGGTTGAGGAAGGCGAGGATGGCGAGCGCGGAAACGGTCGATAGCGGATCGCGCGGACAGGTGTTCACAAGCATCGACGGCGCGCGAAACCTGCCGCCCTGGTGCGGCGTGGTGTTCTCGGTGATCAGCCGTCTGGAATTCGGCGCGATCGAATTCGAACTGCCGGACGGACGGGTGTTCCGGGCCGAAGGTCGACAGCCGGGCCCCGTCGGCCGCGCGGTGGTCCACGACACGCGGTTGTTCGGCCGGTTCGTCCGCTACGGCGCGACGGGCTTCGTCGAGGCCTATCTCGACGGGTGGTGGTCCACGCCCGATTTGCAGGCGTTTCTGGACGTCGCCATCGTGAACAACGAGGCCGTCGCGCGCGGTTTTCCCGGACGCAAGCTCGTTCAGGCGATGAACCGCGTGCGCCACTGGCTGAACCGCAACACGCGCCGGCAGGCCCGCAAGAACATCGAATCGCATTACGATCTCAGCAACGCTTTTTACGAGCTGTGGCTCGACCCGTCGATGACCTATTCATCGGCTAAATTCGAGACCGGCGAAGAAACTCTGGAAGAGGCGCAGCGCGCCAAGTATCGCTCGATCTGCGACCGGATGGCGCTGAAGCAGGGCGACCACGTCCTCGAAATCGGCTGCGGTTGGGGCGGTTTCGCCGAATACGCCGCCCGCGAGCGGGGAGCCCGGGTCACCGGCCTGACCTTGTCGCCAGCGCAGCTCGAATACGCGCAAGAGCGCATGCAGCGCGCCGGCGTGAACGAGCGGGTCGAGCTCGTGTTGCGCGACTATCGAGACGAGAAGGGCCAATATGACGGCGTCGCGTCGATCGAGATGTTTGAAGCGGTGGGCCAGGAATACTGGCCCTCTTACTTCGAGACGGTGCGGGATCGCCTGAAACCGGGCGGTCGCGCGTCGCTGCAAATCATCACGATCCGAGACGAGCTGTTCGACCGGTACCGCTCGGGCGTCGACTTCGTGCAAAAATACGTCTTCCCGGGCGGCATGCTTCCCTGCCCGGGCGCGCTGCGCGAGCAAACCGCCCGGGCCGGTCTGGATTGGATCGACTCGATCGAATTCGGCGACGATTACTCGAAGACCCTGCGGCTGTGGCGGGCGCGCTTCGAGGCGGCCTGGGGCGACATCGAACGGCTGAGCGGCCGGCGGCCCTTCGACGAGCGCTTCCGGCGTCTGTGGAACGTGTATCTGACCGTCTGCGCGGCCTGTTTCCGAGCGGGCACAACGGACGTGACCCAGGTCGCGCTCCGTCGCGCGTGAGGCGGTCGCGTCTCTTCGGCGCGGCGGCGATGGCGCTTGCGGCGCTGGGCGCCGCCCTCGCCTTTTTGGCCGGGGTCGAGGCCCCAAGCTGGCGTCAGGCCCGAGAGACCGCGCCTTTGGCGGCCGCGGTCGGCGGCTTGCTGGGGTTCGCGGCCTTCCCCCGCTATCCGCGGCGCCCCGCCTCGGGGCTGCGCCGAGGCGCGGCGGCGGCCGCGGCGGGGCTGGCGCTGTTCCTGCTCGCCTACGCCACCACCGACGCGCTGATCGAGTCGATCAGCCGGCCGGGCGGCTCGTTCAGCCGGGCCTGGACCGCCGCGGCGGGGCGGGTGATCGCCAATCTGTGGCTCGCCGGTCCCGCTGCGCTGGTTTTCGGCGCGCTGGCGGGGCGTCTTTTGACGCGGCCCCGCGCCAGGTGATCCGCGGCGGCGCGGGGCGGCGTATCCGCCCCATGACCGACGCCGCCGCGCCCGCCCCCGCTCCGTCCGCCCCGTCCAGCGCCCGTCGCGGCGCGTTGTCCGTCGGCCTGTTGGCCGCCTACGCCGCGCCGAACCTGGCGTTGGCGGCGCTCTATTTTCCGGTCTTCGTCTATCTGGCGCCGTTCTACGTCTCGGAACGCGGCGTTTCAGAGTTGGCGATCGGCGCGATCCTGATGGCGGGGCGTCTGTTCGACGCCGTGACCGACCCCGCCATGGGCGTGCTCTCGGACCGCTGGGTCACGCCCTATGGTCGGCGCAAGGTCTGGCTCGGGCTGGCGACGCCGTTCGTGTGCCTCGCGGTCTGGATGGCGATGGTTCCGCCTCAAGACGCCGGGGCGCTTCACGCCGCGATTTGGATCACGGCGCTCAGCCTCGCCTGGACCGTCGCCCTGACGCCTTATCAGGCCTGGGGGGCCGAGATCGCCACCGATTACGCCGGCCGCGGACGCGTTTCCGGCTGGCGCGAGGCGGCCTTTCTGATCGGCACGCTCGCGGCCGCGATCATCTATTTCGTCGCCGGCGGCGGCGGCGCGGGGTTGTACGCGGTGGCGCTCGCCGTGGTGGTTACGCTGCCCGCGCTCAGCCTCTGGGCGCTGTGGGCGGTTCCGGAACCCGAAGACCGCAGCGTCCGGCGCGTCTCGCTTGTCGAGGGCTGGCCCGCGCTGCGCGCCAACCGCCCCTTCCGATTGACCCTGTCGTCGCAATTCGTGAACAGCGCCGCGAACGCCTTGCCCGCCGCGCTGTTTCCGTTTTTCGCCGAGCATGTCCTCGGCGCGGATCAGCAGACCTGGGGCGGCCTGCTGGTGCTTTACTTCGTGGCCGCCGTTGCGGCGATCCCGTTCTGGACCTGGGCGGCGCGGCGCTATTCCAAGCATCGGGCCTGGGGGGTCGGGATGCTCTACGCCTGCGCCGTGTTCGCCTGCGTGCCGCTGCTGGGCGAGGGCGACGTGGCGGCTTTCGCGGTGATCACGGTGCTGACGGGCCTGGCGTTCGGCGCCGACATCGCGCTGCCGCCCGCGATCCAGGCGGACGTGGTCGATGTCGACACCGCCGAAAGCGGCTCGCAGCGCACCGGCCTTTATTTCGCCCTGTGGTCGGTCGCGACCAAAGCGGCGGCCGTCAGCGCCGGCGCCGGGTGGGCCGTGCTCGGGTTGGTGGGGTTCGACGCTCAGGCCGCGCCGGGCGGCAATGATCCGGCCGCCCTCTGGACGCTGATCGCGCTCTACGCGCTGGTCCCGGTCGCGCTGAAAATCTGGTCGGTGGCGATCATTTGGCGGATGCCGCTCGACGCCGAGGCGCAAGCGGCGCTCGCCGATCGGATCGGGGCGGCCGCGGGCGCCGCGCGGTGATCGCGGCGCCCGGCGCG
>CAZBIG010000107.1:0-8538 GCA_964491865.1 uncultured Neomegalonema sp.
CGCCCAGGCGATCGCCGGATGGACGACGAGCGACAGCGCCGACAGCCCCAGCGCCGCCGAGGACGGCCAACCAGGCGCTGATCGTCAGCACCGACAGCGCGGTCGACAACAGCACCGCGCCCGCCGCCGCGGCCTCGCCGCGGCGGTACATCGCGGCGAAGACGTAGACGTTCAGCCCCGCCGGCATCGCCGCGGTGACCACCGCCGCCTGGACGTAGATCGGGGCCAGGCCGAACGCCGCCGCGCTCAGCGCCCAGGCGATCGCCGGATGGACGACGAGCGACAGCGCCGACAGCCCCAGCGCCCAACCGATCTCGGCTTGCAGACGGTATCGCGTCAGCGCCGCGCCGAGGCCGAACAGCGCCGCCGGCAGCGTCGCGTCGCTCAACATCTCGAGCGCGTCTTCGATCGGTCCGGCGAGCGCTAACCCGCTCAGGTTGGCGGTCAGGCCCAGCACGATGCCGATCATCAAAGCGTTCTGCGAAACGCTCCGCGCGGCCCGGCGCAGCGCCGCCGCCGCGCCTTCGCCGCCCTGCCGCGACATCTCCATCGCCACCATGCCGAAGGTGTAGAGCGTGGGCGCATGCAGCGCGATGATCGCCAGCATGGTCTGCACGCCCGCGTCGCCATAAGCGCGCTGCATGATCGGCAGCCCGATCAACAACGTGTTCGAAAACAACGCCGCGAAGCCGAGAGAGACCGCTTCGCCGGGTCTGCGCCCCGACGCGCGGGCGGCGGCTTGGGCGATGAAGAAGCAGGCGACGGCCCCGGCGTAAAAGCTCGCGAGCATCCGCGGCTCGAAGGCGGCGCCCAGGTCGAGACGATACATGTTCAGAAACAGCAGAGTCGGCACCGCGAAGCGCACGACGAACGCGATCAGCCCGTCGATCCCCGCCTCGGGAAAGCGTCCGGAGCGCGCGGCGGCGTATCCCGCGCCGATCAACAGGAAGACGGGCGCGACGATCGAGAGTATGCTCAGCATACGCGCCTTAAACGCCGTCCGCCGGCGCCGCGCCAGCGGGAACAGGCGTTCCGGCGCCGGCGCGGTCGAACAGCGTCGCCGCAGCGCCGCGGCCGGCGCGCCCGCCCACGCTTCCTTGGAGGATCCCGATGTCCGAACAGACCGCGCCGCCCCTGGGGGCCGTTTTCGACCATCTGGTGATCGGGGCGCGCGACCTTGAGAGCGGGCGCGCCTGGGCCGCCGACCGGCTTGGGGTCGAGCCGCCGGCCGGGGGCGCCCATCCGACCATGGGCACGCACAACCTGTTGGTCCGACTGCCGGTCGGTTACCTTGAGATTATCGCCGTCGACCCGAACGCGGCCGCGCCTGCGCAGGCGCGGTGGTACGGGCTCGACGCGCCCGAGACGCAGGCTCGGCTGGCGGCCGCGCCGCAGGTGCTGACTTGGGTCGTCGCGGTGCCGGACCTCGACGCGGCCGTCGCGGCGGCCGAAACGGCCGGCTGGCGGCCGGGCAAGCCGGTGCAGGCCTCTCGGGGCGACCTCTCCTGGCGGATCACGCTGCCCGAGGACGGCGCGCCGCTCGAGGGCGGCGCGATGCCGACGCTGATCGAATGGCCTGAAAGCCTGGGCCGCGCGGCGCCGCGCGATCGGATGAAGGATCTCGGCCTCGCTCTGTCCGGCCTCACGCTGCGGGTCGCCGATCGCGATGCCGCCTTGTCTCGGCTTCGAGCCGTCGGAGCCGACATGCCGGGGGTGGCGATCGCCGTCGAAGAGGGGCCGCCGGGCCTGTCGGCCGGGCTGTCGACGCCCGGCGGCCCGGTCATCCTCTGATCGGCGGCGCGACGCGCGGGGCGGACACGCGATGGTGATCTTGATGGTCTTGGCGGTCGGGGCCGCCATGATGGCCGCGGCCGCGCGGTGGTTGCGCCGGGCCCGCGCCGCGCGCGACTGGCCGACGACGCCGGGGCGCGTCGAGCGCAGCCGGATGCGCGTCATGAGCGACGAGCACGGGCCGAGCTATCAGCTCGACGTTCGTTACGCCTATCGCGTCGGCGCCGAGCGCTTCACGGGCGACCGCATCGCCTTCGGCTACGCCGGCGGCGGGGGCGAGGCGCGTCATCGGGCGCTGCAGAAGCGGCTGCCTGTGGGCGCTCTGGTCTTGGTGCGGCACGATCCCGACAACCCGCGGCTGTCGACCCTGTCGCCGGCCCCGGGGGCGGCGGCCACGCTGCTGCTCGGCTTCGGCGCGATCTTCTTCATCGGCGGCCTGGGCGGCGTCAGCCCTTGGTTCTTGATCCTGTGGCTCGCCCCGCTGGGGCTGCTCGGCCATCTGGTCGCGCGGCCGCGCATCGACCGGGTGATCGACGGCGTCGAGCGGCCCGATCTTGGCGGCGTGGCCGATCAGCTGGTCGGGCTGTCCGAGGGCGACGGGGGATCGGGCAGTTCGAGCGCGAAACCGTCATAGGCCGGCGTCACCTCGGGCGGCGTCTCGGCCTCGAGCCGGTCATAGTCGAGATCGACATGCATGTTCGTCAGCACCGCGCGCCGCGGGCGGGCTTCGGCGATCCAGGTCAGCGCGGTCTCGAGGTTCGCATGGGTCGAATGCGGCTCGTAGCGCAGCGCGTCGAGCACCCAGACGTCGAGATCGCGCACTTGGGCCCAGGCGGCCGGCGTCATGGCGCTGACGTCGGGCAGATAGGCGAGCCCGCCGATCCGGAAACCAAGCGAGCGGATGCGGCCGTGCTCGACCGGAAACGGCCGCGCCGTGATCGGGCCGCCGGCGCCGGTCACGACCACCGGCCCCCCGTCGGCGATCATCGCCTCGGTGATTTCGCGCAGGTCGAGGATCGGCGGATAGATCGAGCCGTCGGGCGTGCGGAAGGCGTAGTCGAACCGTTTTTCGAGGATCGCGCCGGTGCGCGCGTCGGACCAGATCTTCAGCCGCTCCCGAGTGTGGAAATAGACCAGCCTCAGATCGTCGAGCCCGTGGGTGTGGTCGGCGTGGTCATGCGTGATCAGCACCCCGACCAGGGTCGACACCCGCGCCGACAGCAGCTGCTCGCGCAGATCCGGGCCGGCGTCGATCAGCACGCGGGTGACCCCGTCGCCCTCGGGGCCGAAGCGCTCGACCAGCAGCGCACAGCGGCGCCGGCGGTTTTTTGGGTTTCGCGGATCGCAGGCGCCCCAATGGCCGGCCCCGTCGGGGCCGCCCAGTCGAGGGACGCCGCCAGAGCTGCCGCACCCCAGGATCGTGAAGCGCAAACGGCCGCCGGCGGAGGCGGGGGGCTCGGGGTCGGCGTTCACGCGGGCGCTCCGGTCGACGCCGACGCGCCGCCGGGCGGCGGCGCTTTGGCGAACAGCCGGTGAAAGTTTTCGGTGGTTTGCGCGGCGAAGGCCTCGGGCGACATGTCGAACAGATCCGCCCCGACAGCGGCCGTGAGCGCGACAAAGGCCGGTTCGTTCCGTTTCCCGCGGTGCGGCGGCGGGGCCAGATAGGGCGCGTCGGTTTCGACCAGGATCCGGTCGCGCGGCGCGGCGCGGAAGACGTCCCGCAGAGGCTCGGCCTTTTTGAAGGTCGCGACCCCGGACATCGACAGATAAAAGCCGAGCCCGAGCGCGGTCTCGGCCAGCGCGGGGCCCGAGCTGAAGCAGTGCATGACGCAGCTGAACGGCCCGGCGGCGTGCTCCCGGCTCAGGATCTCGGCCATGTCCGCGTCCGCGTCGCGCGCGTGGACGATCAGCGGCAGCCCGGTCCGGCGCGCCGCTTCGATCTGGGTCTCGAAGGTCTCGCGTTGCAGGGCCTCGGTCTCGCGCTGGTAGTGATAGTCGAGGCCCGCTTCGCCGATCCCGATCATCTTCGGATGCGCGGCCCAGCCGGTCAGGTCCTCCAGCGTCGGATGGGGCTCTTCATGGGCGTGGAGCGGATGCAGGCCGGCGGCGAAAAACACGCCGTCGAAGCGCTCGGCGATCGCGCGCACGCCGGGCTCTTGCCGCGGCCGGGTGCAGATCGTCAGCATCCGCGCCACCCCCGCCGCCTCGGCCCGGGCGACCACTTCGGGCAGTTCTTCGGCGAAATCGGGAAAGTCGAGATGGCAGTGGCTGTCGACCAGCATGGCGGTCCTTCGCGGTTTGACGCGGCGCGGCCGTCGGCGCCGCGCGCGTCGGGCGGGCGACGCGGCGGTTCAGACCGGGACGGCGCCCAGTCGCTCGACGGCGATCCTCCGCACCTGCAGCGCCGTATCGAGGATCGATCGGCCAGGGTCAATATTGAGCGCCAGCGACTCGGCGACATGCGCTTGCGCCTTGCGATGCGCCTCGGCCCAAACCCGCCCGGCCGCCGGATCGGGCGACAGGCGCGCCGCCAAAAAGCTCTCGCGGGGATGGATCGCGCCGCCCCCCTCGCCGAGCGCGGCGTCGAGATCGCCGCCGAACGCGCCCGCCAGAGCCAGTCTCCGCAGCGCCAAATCGAACATCCGGCCGGTCTGCTCAAGATCGGCCGGGGTGCGAACGGCCTCCATCAGACGAAATGCGCGTTCAAGATCGTTCTCCAGCAGTCGCGACACCACCGCCAGCACCTCGACATAGCGCGCGGCGCCGCCGATTTCCGCCAGGCGAAGCGCCGCCCCGGGCGCGCCGGGGGCCAGCCGCAGCAGCGTCGCCGCCTCGGCCTTGTCGATGTCGGGCGCGGCTTGGCGCAGCGCCGCCAGCGCGTCGTCGGCGCGCAGCGGACGGAAATCGAGCGCGCGGCACCGCGAGCGGATGGTCGCGGGCAGGCGGCCGGGCGCGCTGGCCACGATCAGGAACAGCGCCCGCTGCGGCGGCTCTTCGAGCAGCTTCAGCAGCGCGTTCGCGGCCGAGGCGTTCAGATCTTCGGCGGGGTCGATCAACGCCACGCGCCAGCCCCCGTCCGCCGCGCTCAGCTGAAACAGGCTCTGCAGCGCGCGGATGTCGTCCACCGCGATGAATTTGTTGAACTTGCCGGTCTTCGCGTTGAACCCGCGGCGCAGCTCTCGCAGGCCCGGATGCGCGCCGGCCGCGATCTGCCGCGCTGCGGGACGGTCGGGCGCGACCGACAGGCTGTCCGGCGGGGGAGGGGGCTCGGCGGCGGCGAACAGCCCGTCCGTCTGCGCCGGCGGCTGGTCCAGCACGAAACGGGCGACGCGGTAGGCGAAGCTGGCTTTGCCGACGCCCGACGGGCCGCGCAGCATCCAGGCGTGGTGGGCGCGGCCGCTCCGCCAGGCGTCGAGAAAGGCTTGCTCGGCCGCGTCGCAGCCGTAGAGGCGCAGGGTCTCGCGGGGGTGGGCGACGCCGTCCAGCCGGTCGGCGTCCTTCAACGGCTCGGCGCTCATTCGGGGGCGTCCGCGGCGGGGGGCGGGCTGGGCAACACGGCCTCGAGCGCGGCGCGGACCCGATCCGCGGTCGCGTCCGCCGAGCCGCCGGCGTCGATCAGCCGGCGGCGGTCGGGCGCGTCGGCGACCAGTCGGCGAAAGGCCGCGCGCAGCCGCGCCTGAAACGCCGATCCGAAGCGCTCGAAACGGTCTTCCGCGCGGTCGGGCGCGGCCTCGGGGCGCGCCGACCGCCGGGCGGCGGCGGCGTCGGGATCGAGGTCGAGCACCAAAGTCAGATCCGGATCGAGCCCGATCAGCTCGGCGTGCAGCAGGTCGACCAAGGCTTCCGAGGCGCCCCGGCCGGCGGCCTGATAGGCGCGGGTCGAGTCGACATAGCGATCGCAGAGCACGATCTCGCCGGCCGAAATTGCGGGTCGCACCACGCGCTCGACATGGTCGCGCCGCGCCGCGGTGAACAGCAACAACTCGGTCTCGGCGGACCAGCGCTCGGGGCCGCCCTCGACCAGCAGCGCCCGGATCGCTTCGGCCCCGGGGGTGCCGCCCGGTTCGCGCGTGACCACCACCGACCAGCCGCGCGCGCGCAAATGGTCGGCGGCGCGCGCGATCTGCGTCGACTTGCCCGCCCCGTCGATCCCTTCGAAACTGACGAATCGCCCCGGTCGGCCGGTCACGGCCACAGCTTCGCGATCAGCCAGCGCATCCCCAGCCCGAGCCCGCCCGACAGCCGAGACAGGTAGCCGCCTTCGTCCACGTCCCGCGCGGCGATCAGCGGGGTCTCGGCCGGGCTCAGCCCGGGCGCCTCGATCCGAAGCGTTCCGATCCGGTCGCCGGCGGCGATCGGCGCCGGCACCGGCCCCTGATACTCCACGGTCGCCGTGGTCTCCTCCGCGTCGAACCAGGGCAGCGTCACCCGGAGATCCTCGGCCACGGTCAACGGCACCCGGTCGGCCGCGCCGATCCAGACCTCGGCCTCGCCGATGATCTCGCCGGCCTCGGCGACCGTCACGGTGCGAAACTCGCGCAACGCCCAAGACACCGCGCGCTCGATCTCGCGGGCCCGCGCGCGCTGGCTGTCGAGCCCGGCCAGCACCACGATCACGCGCCGCCCGTCTCGGGTGGCCGAGCCGACGATGCCGTAGCCCGCCTCCTCGGTGTGGCCGGTCTTGAGCCCGTCGCCCCCGACATTGAGATAAAGAAGCGGGTTGCGATTGCGCTGCTCGACGCCCGCCCAGGTGAAGCTGGTCTCGGCGTAGAGCTGGTATCTGTCGGGATGCGCGCGCACGATCTCGAGCGCCAGCGTCGCCAGGTCTCGAACGGTCATGCGATGTTCGGGGTCGGGCAGGCCGGTCGCGTTGCGAAAGACGCTGTCGCGCATGCCGAGCTCTCGGGCGCGCTTGGTCATGCGGTCGGCGAAGGCGCGCTCGCTGCCGGCCAAGGCCTCGGCCAGCACGATCGAGGCGTCGTTGCCCGACTGCACGATCACCCCGCGCAGCAAATCGGCGATGGTCGGGCGGTCGGTCAGATTGAGGAACATGGTCGATCCCTCTTTCTGAAAGGCCGCCTGGCTGACCGGCGCCTGGTCGGTCAGCTTCAGCCGTCCCTGGTCGAGCGCCTCGAACACCATCAGCGCCGTCATCAGCTTCGACATCGAGGCCGGAGGGATCGGCTGATCCGGGTTCTTCGCCATCAGCACGACGCCGGTCTCGGCGTCGAGCGCGATCGCGTTTCGGGCCGCCGTGTCGAACTCGGCCGCGGCGGGGGGCGCGGGCAGCAGGGCGGCGGCCAGGGCCGCGAGCCCGAACGCCATCGACGCCGCCCCGGCGGTCCAGCGGGGCGGCGTCGATGCGCGGGCGCCGCGGGGGCGCGAAGCGAGGAAACGGATCATGCGGACGGCGCCTTTCGGATCGACGCCCTCCGCAGGGTTCGCGGCGGGCGTCAGGGGCGGACGAGACGCGCCGAGGTATGCCCGAGCGCCTGCGCGTCTTTCAAGGCGCGGCGCGCTTCGCCGTCGCTCTCGAGCGGTCCGAGGCGCACGCGATGCCAGATTTCGCCGTCCACATACGCGGTTTCGATGAAGCCGTCGCCATAGGCGCCTTCGGTCATGCCCTCGGCGCCCATGCGGGTCAGCAGGCGGTGGGCGTTCTTGCTGTCCTTGAACGCGCCGAGCTGCAGGTATTCGGCGCCGGCGGCCTGAGCGGCCAGGCTGCGGTTGGCGCGCGGCGCCGGCGCGGCGCGGCCGACGTCCGGGATCGAGCCGGTGGCCAGATTGGGATCATAGGCGATGCCCGAGGCCGGCGGAGCGCTGCGCTGCGGGGCGGCGCGCGCCGGGGCCGGGGCGGGCGCGGGCGGCGCGACGCGGACCCATTCGCGGTCCTGCGGCGTGGTCTGGCGCGGGTCGAGCGGCTCGATCAACACGGTGACCAACCCGTTATGCAGCGCGCCGACCGCCGCCGCCGCGTCGCGCGACAGCTCGAGCGTGCGGCCCGAGCCCGGGGCCAGCCGTTCGGTGATGCGGACGGTGGTGGTGCGTCCGGTCGCCACGTTGGTGACCCGCGCCCAAGAGCGCGTGGGCAGCGCGGCGTGCGCGGCGGTCAGGCCGCCGGCCGAGATGTCGCCGTTCCACGCCGCGACGCCGGTCTCGACCGGATAGGCCGCGGCGGCGTTCTGGGGGATCGAGCTGGTGGCGTAATTGGGGGTGTCGCCGACCCGAGGCGCGTAGGCCGTCTGCGCGCCGCCGAACCAGCTCGAGCAGCCCGCGGCCCCCGTGGCGAGGGCGAGAGCGATCCCGGCGCGGAGGGCGGCGATCCGGCGCGCCCGGGGCGGGCGCGGCGCGTTCCGGCGATCCGTGGGGCGATGCAGCGTCATCCTCATCTCCTCGCGCCGCGCTCTCGCGGCGTCTCTTGCCGCGTCGCTTGCGGCGTCTTTTTGAGGCGTCCCGGGCCGAGCGCGGCGCCGCGGCGGCGCGCGCTTGTCGAGACCGCCTCATCTTGAGAGGAGGAGCGTTAAGAAACCGTGTGCGCGCCGACCCGCCGATCGGGTTCCGTTAAGCCCGTCCGCGCCAAGCGCCTGGTGTTGGGGCCCGAATTCGGCCCCCGGATCCGGCGCGCGACCGGCGCGCGGCGTCGGGCCGGGGGATCGGCGCGGCGCCGGCGCGCGGGCCCCGTCACGCCGCGGTCGCGCCGGGACCCGAGAGCCGAGCCCGAAAGCCGAGATTAAAAGCCGAGATTAA
>CAZBIG010000108.1:0-8501 GCA_964491865.1 uncultured Neomegalonema sp.
GGGCGCGCCGGCCGGCGAGACGGGGAGCGCGCCGCCGTCGCGGCGCCGAGAACGGGGAGGGCGCGGTGCTCGAAAGACGCCGCGCGCGAATGATGGCGAACACCGGTCTGGCTAAAAAACCCACGCTGTCCGAACTTTCGCTGGCGCCGCGCCGCGATCTCGAGGCGCGCCTGATCGCCGACGCGTCCGGGCCGGACGCGCTTTGGCGCAGCGTCGGGCGACCGGCGCGCACGGGCGTGGCGTTCACAGTCCTGTTCGTGGTCGGCTTCCTCGGCTGGGGCTCGCTCGCGCCGTTGGCGGGCGGCGCGGTCGCGCCGGGCTTGGTCAGCCCCGACGGCAGCTCGAAGACGGTCCAGCATCTTGAGGGCGGCATCGTCGACCGTCTGTTCGTGCGCGACGGCGACGCGGTGGTCGCAGGGCAGCCGCTGCTTGCGCTGGACAACGCCGAGCCGCGCGCCGAGCACGCCCTGCTCGAACAGCGCCGCCGAGCCGCTCTGGCCGTCGCCGCCCGCCTCGAAGCCGAGCAAAGCGGGGCCGAGGCGATCGCGTTCCCGGCGGCCCTTGATCCGAACGACCCCGAAGCGGCGACCGTGATGCGCGGTCAGCAGGAGGTGTTCGAGGCGCGCGGACGCCATTACGGCGCGCGCAAAGACGTGCTGTCTCAGCGCGTGCGGCAGCTCGACGAACAGATCCTCGGGTTCCGCGCTCAGGTCCAAAGCGTTTCGGACCAGCTCGGCTTTCTGACCGACGAGCTCGAGGCGAAGCGCGTGCTCTTGGAGAAGGGGCTGGTGTCGCGTCCCGTCGTGCTGGGTCTTGAGCGCGCCCGCGCCGAGCTGATCGGGCGACGCGCCGAGCTGGTCGCGTCGATCGCCGCCGCACAGCAGACGATCGGCGAGACCGAGCTTGAGCTTCTGTCGCTCGAGGCGGAGCGGCGCGAGCGCATCACGTCGGAACTGGACGAGGTGCGCACCGAGCTTGCGGATTTCGACACCCGGTTGGCCGCGACCGGCGATGTGATCGAGCGGATGGTCGTGTCGGCGCCGGTGAGCGGGACCGTCATCAACTTGAGGTTCAAGACCGAGGGCGGCGTCGTGCGCCCCGGCGAGAGCATTCTTGATATCGTCCCTTCGGACGACAAGCTGATGATCGAGGCGCGCGTCTCGCCCACGGATGTCGACGTCGTGCGCGAGGGGCTGGCCGCGCAGATCCATCTGTCGGCCTTTCCGACGCGCGACGTTCCGCAGATCCCGGGCGTGGTGCGCTCGATCTCGGCGGATCGTCTCGAGGACGAGCGCGGCGGAAAGCCCTATTTCCTGGCGCGCGTCGAGGTCGACCGCGAGGAGCTGGCGCGGACCGCGCCGAACGTGACGCTGACCCCGGGCATGCCCGCCGAGGTGCTGATCGTCACCGGCCGGCGGACGATGATCGATTATCTGCTCGAACCGCTGCTGGGCACGTTTCGCCGCGGCTTGCGCGAGGCCTGAGCCGCCGTGTTCGGCGCGCGCAGGCGCCCCGGGCCGGTTGCGCCGCCCAGGGCGCTTCAGCGGCGCCCGGCGCGTTTTCGGGAACGCGGCGTCCTCGGCGTGGGCCGTCGAGCGCTCTGCAGGCGTCGGGCGGCATGCCCCTGTCCTCGCGCAGCCTGAGTCCGATATTAAAAAATCTTATATCTAAAAATATCTAAGGCGAATTTATTGACTAAAATCAGATAATTCGCAATAAAAGTGGCGTGGGAGTTCTGTTGAGTATCGGCGTTGTCTAGGGCTTTGTCTCGGGTTGTTGAGACACGCTTCGTCCCGATCCGCGGGTCCGGGTGTCGGACGAAAGCATGCAACCCTGAGAGAGCGTGGATACTTGAGTTTTCTGCCGCGTCAACCGGTTCGCGCGCATGACGGCGGGCGTCTCGGCGCGCGCGGGGGAAGCCACCCGGGGGAGCAGGGCGTCGTGAACGGGGGAGCCGTGATGAGCGAATCGAGCACGTCGAAAGAAGGGCGCGAGGAGCGTCTGCTGGTGTCTCTGCGCGATCCACGGCACGCGCCGCCGCGCCCCGCGCAAGCGTCGTCGGTCGTCGGATCGGGCGCGGCCGTCGAGGTGCTGGCCGCCGAGGACGTCCAAAAGAGCGACCTGACCAAAGGCGACTTGGAGAAAGGCGACTTGGAGAAAGGCGACTTGGCGCGCGACGGGGGCGAGCGCCGCCAAATGCGTCTGCGGGTGATGATGGGGCTGAGCGCCGAGGCGTCGGACGGCGCTGTCGCCGAACTCGCCGCCGACGCGTCCGTCGCGGAAACCCGGACGGTTCCGGCCGCGGCGCCGAAATCGGCGGGCGGCCTGACGGCCTCGCAGATGCTGAGCGGCGATTTCGAGGCGCGCGCGACGTCGCGTGGGGCCGGCGCCCCGGACGAGGCGCTCGGGGCCGGCGCGGACCCGTCGAGCCTTCGAACGCTCGTGATCGTCGACCCTCTGCAACTGCGTCGCGCGATCCTGGGCAGTTTTCTGCGGCCCTGGGCCACGCGGCATCAATTGGCGATCACGAGCGTCGGTCCGGAAGCGGCGCCGACGGAGTTCGAAAGCCGCCGACAGTGCGTGATGGTCATTCTCAGCCTGGGCGGCGAGTCGATCCGGTGGACCGAGCAGCTGCATCGGCTCAAGCTGATCAACGCGCTGGTTCCGGACGCGCGGCGCGTCGTGTTTTCGGACCGCGCCGACTCGAAGGAAGTTCTCGCCGCCTTCGACGCGGGCGCGAACGCCTACATTCCGGGATCTCTCGAGCCCGAAGTGGTTCTGCAGGCGCTCACTTTCGTGCTGTCGGGCGGCGACTACTTCCCGCCCTCGGCCCTGCGCCCGTCCCCGCGCGGCGGCGAAGGCGATCGGACCGACGATGGCGACGGCGGATCCGGCGAAGCGCCGCGCGCGCCCTCCAGCGACGATCCGAACGGGCTGACCCAGCGCCAGGCCGAGGTGCTCGAGCAATTGAGCCTGGGCAAATCGAATAAGCTGATCGCGCGGCAGCTCGGCATGACGGAGGCCACCGTGAAGGTGCATGTCCGCCAGATCATGCGGAAGCTCGGCGCGTCGAACCGGACGCAAGCGGCCTTGTGCGCGATGGAGAGCCACTTGGCGTCGGCGGATGCGGGGGGCGGGGCGTTGGCGAAGAACGGCGGCGCGTCGTCGATCGCCGCCGCGACCTCGTGCCCGGCTGCGGAAAAGACCGAACGCGTCGCGCCCCATTAAAGGCCGGCGGACCCGCGCCAGGCGCATCCCGCGCCGACCAGCCGGTTCGGGTCGCCGAACCGGCTGGTCGCGCTTGGCGCGCGCCTCGGCGCCGCGCACGCCGCCGCCGCGTCGCTTGATCCAAAGGCGTACCCCTCCGGCGCGATCCGCCTCGCCCTTTGCGCGCGTGCGCCGTGCGCCGGTCGGTGAGAGGCTGAACTCGCCGAAATGCGGGGCCGAATTGCCGGCAGACGCGCTGATCGGCGACCCGTCGCGGCGCGCGCGGAACAAAGCGCGAGACTTCGCGGCGGCTCCGCGGCGTTCGCGGCATCAGTGGGGAGGTTGATTGATGAGCTTCAAACCAACCGTTGTCAGCGCGAGCGCCAGCGCCAGCGCGTCGTCGAAGAACGGCGTCCAACAGGCGTCCGCGTCCGCCACCGCGAGTGTGGACGGCGTGACCGTGTCAAAAACCGCGTCGGCGCAAAGCGCCTCGCCGACATACGCGCCGGGTCATGCGGCGCCCCAGAAGGGTTCCGAAACAGGCGGGGCCGAAACAGGCGGCGCCGGAACGGGCGGCGCCGAAACTTCGGGCGACGCCGCGAAAGCCTACGAGTTTTACGCCAAGGCGCTCGAGTTCGCGCAACGGGACGAGACGCCGGCGGACCCCGCCGAGCCTCTGTCGCCCCCGACCGGCCACGCCGCCGCGCCGACCGGATATCCGAGCGTCGACGGCAAGCACCTGATGCTCGGCGACGCGGTCCCGGAGGGGCCGGAGACGACCGAGAAAACCGAAACCGTTCAGATCGACGAGGTCGTCAACGGCAAGTCGGTGACCGGCGAGCTGACCGCGACGACGCGCGTCGGCCCGGATCAGGTGGAAGCCGAGGCCGACGCCGTGTTGACGGTTCGCCCGACCACGCACGCCCCCGCGGCGGAGCCGGCGGGCGAAGCGCCGGAGACCAGGCCGATCGTCACGGTGCATGACGGGCCGAGCGGTCTGTCGATCTTCGACTTCTTCGCCGGCGCGGTGATGTCCTCGCTGCTGTCGCCTCAGGGCGGCGACGCTCTGGCCTGAGCGTCGCCGGGCCGGGGACGGGCCCGCCCCCCCCCCACCCCCCGGCGGGGGGCGGGCCCCCCCGGGGGGCCCTGGTCTCGGGCGGGCCCTAGTCCCGGGCGTGCTCTGGTTCCGGGCGCGCCCTCGTCTCTCGCGCAGGGCCGCGGCCTGCGACGCGTCTGCGGCCGCCCAAGCGCCCGCGCATCCCCCGTCGCTTCAAGCCCCCCGTCGCTTCAAGCCCCTTGGGTCGAGCGCTCGGCGTCGACCCTCGGGCGTCAACCCCTTGGAAGCTCGACTAGGTCATGCTGTCGACCTGTCGGCGCAGACGCCGACCGCCTCGCCCGTCGAGGGCGCCCAGGGGATTGACGATGCCGACAGAATTTTCCGTGACCCAGAAGCATGCTCGCGCCGGCGCGGCGGAAGAGATCGAGCAGACCTGCTGGAGCGTGGCCGCCGAGGTCGCCGGCGATTACGCGCCGGTCGTGAACTCGGTCGAGACCGCGCGCAATCTCTACGGCGTCCGTGTGCGCAACAACCCGCATTTCGAGATGAACGGCCACGACGACGCGTCGCCGAAAACGGTGGAATACTTCCGGTACCGCGCGGCGATGAAGACCGGCAGCACCGCCTATTCCGCGGCCAACGGCCTGCTCGCGGCGAGCGTCACCATGGTCGACGTCGGCAACGCCGCTAAAGCGGCCCAAGCGCTCGGCTCGACGGCGGCGCATATGCGCGAACTGAGCGCCATCGCGCAGACCTACAGCCGCTCGAGCACCATTCAGGAATGGCTGAGCATCGTCTTCATGGCCAAGAAGGTGAAGGCGAGCGCCCGGACCACCGATTTGGTCGGCAGCGCCGTGCCCATGGCGGGCGCGGGGCTGGCGAGCGGTCTGATTTCAGGGGCGCAGCGCGCCGGCCTGCGTCTGACCTTCGGCGCGCTGATCGCCCGCGCCGCCATGGCCGTGCATTGGCGGGCGTTTCAAGAGACGTCGTTCCAGAAAAGCGAGGCCACGCTTTCCGGGCCGCATATGACCGGGGGCGGCGCCCCGATCGGGCCGGCCTGCGCGATCATGATCGAGATCTTCCGTCAGCGCACCATGTCTCGCTTTATTCATCGCCATCAGGTCGGCCGGCTGATCCAAGAACCGGGCGGCTGGATGGCGCTGAACGACAAGCTCGTTCTGCTCTGAACGCCCTCTGAACACACGGGGCCGGCGCTTAAACGAGGTAGCCCCGCTCGATGAGGCGGTGGAAGGGCCAAAAGTCGAGGTCCGGGGCCGCCGCGCCGGTCGCCCAGACCAGGCGCGGGGCGCTCCAGCCCGGGCTGTGCGCGCGTCGCGGCAGCGCGTCGAGGCGCGCGCCGAGCGGGATCGCCGTCTCCCAATCGATCAGTCGAGGCCCGTCGGGGCGCAGCACCACGTTCTCAGGGCGCAGATCGCCATGCGCCCAGCCCGCGCCGTGCGCCGCCTCGAGCGCCGCGCGCAGCGCCGCCGCCCGCAGCGCGCCCTTGCGCTCGGCCAAGGTCGGTCCCGGCGCGTAGGCGCGGAGCAGCGCCGCCCCCTCGGCGTCCTCGAGAAACGCCTCGAGCGGCGGCGCCACGCCGGGCGGCAGCGCCTCGCGCGCCAGCGCCTCGGCGCGCAGCGCGTCGGCCCCGGGGCCCGGCGCCGCGAGCTTCAACAGGCGGGGACGGCCGGGCGACCGGCATAAGAAGGCGCGCCGCGACAGGCGGGCGGTCGGCCTCAGAGCCGCGTCGAACCGCGCGGCCCGGCGCGCCGCCGTCGCCAGATCGGGGGGCGGCGGCGCGGTCTGGGCCGGCGGCGGAGGAGCGGGACGCGACCAGGGCTCGGCCATGCGGCGTTCGGGCGGGTTCAGGGCGCGGGCGGCGCGAACAGGCTGTTCGGCGGCTGGAAGCGGGCGAAGAAGCCCGGCGCGAACGGGTTCGGCGCCCCGCTCGATCCGGCCGCCGCCGCGGGGTCGAGGGCGAAGGACAGCCGCACCGCGCGCCCGCCGAAGCGATATGCGCGCGCGGCGGCCTGCGGGGTCTCGGTCGGCGTCGGCCGCCCGGCGGCGGCCAGGCGAAACCAGGACCAGGGCGGGTCGAAGCTCGCCGCCTGCGCCAGGCCCGCGCGGTCGTAGAGCCGCAGCGTCAGGGGCTGGCCGCTCGGGGCCGCGAGGGGCCAGGTCTGCCGGCTCGGCAGGCGCGGGCCGTGGCTGAAGCGGTGCAGCGTCGCTCCGGCGCTGAGCGTCAGACGGCTGAAGGCGGGGTCCATCGCTTCGGCCCGCAGCGCGAAGACGGTCTCGCGGCGCCCGTCGCGGTAGAGCGCGCGCGTGATCTCGCGGCCGATCGAGAACGCGCGCGCCGCCTGGTCCGAGACGCCGATCCGCCCGTGATAGATGAAGCTCGCGCGCCGCCGAAACGCGCCGTCGGCGTCGCGGAAGGGGGCGAGGTAGGCGTCTTCGAACCGCTTCAGCGCGCCGTCGGGCGCGAACAGCGCGTCGAAACGGCCGAGACTGATCGCGGCGGCCGCGTCCTCTTGAAACGGGAAGCGCGCGGCGAGCGCCTCGCCGAAGGGGTCGACGACCGCGCGACGCCAGGCGGCGTCGACATGGCGTTGGACGAAGCCGACCGCCGCGCGATCCACGGTCGCGGCCAGATCGGCGCCGAACCCGCGCGCCAGGGGCAGTTCGGCCCGCGCTGCGAACCGCTCGAGCGCGGCCAGCGGCGAGGGCGCGTCCGAGCGGCGCAGCGCCTCGAACAAAAAGGCCCCGGGGCCCTCGGGCGCGTCCGCCGCCTGCTCCATCCAGAGCTGAACGTCCTGGGCGTAGCCGCGCAGCAGGTCGATCTCCGAGCGGTCGTCGCCCCCCTGCGGCGCGACATAGGGCTCGAACCCCGCGCGGATCGCGCGCGCCGCGGTCAGGGCGAGATTGGGCGCGGCGAGATCGGGGCTCGGCGCGCCGGTTTCGCGCGCGCCGGCCTCGTGCGAAGCGGCCTCCAGCGCGCCGGTCTCGAGCGCGCTCCTTTGAGGCGCGGCGCCCGCCGCCGTCGAGCCGCCCCCCCTCGGGGCCGCCGCGGTCGCGGCGCGCAGATCGACATGCGCGCGCAGCGCGGCCTCGAGGCCTTGCAGCGGGTTGTGATCGCTGGCGGTCGTCGCGCGCAGCAGCAGGGCGGCCCCGTTCCAGTCCCCCGCCTGGCGCAGGCGCAGCGCGTCGACGAAGCGTCCCCAACGGGCGCGATACGCGTCGGCGTAGAGCGCCGCCACCCGGCGCAGCAGCGCGCTGCGGCGTTCCGGATCCACCGGCCCGATCAGCGCCTGATGTTCTTCGATCACCTCGGCCAACGCGCCGCCGGATCCGCCGCCCGCAGTCTCGAGCCCGAACACCGCCTCGAAGCCCTGGCGCGTGAAGGCGCGCGGCGTCGAAAAGGCCTCCGGATCGCGGATCGGCTCGAAAGCCTCGGCGAAACGGGGGCCGATCTGACGGCGCAGATCGACGCGTTCGGCCAGCTCCGGGCGTTTCAGCAAAAGCGCGAACAGCACGTCGGCCGGGTCGAGATCGGCGAGCGTCGCCGACACCACCCGGTTCAGCTCGGCGTTGCGCAGGCTCGGCGGCCGGTTGAGCGCGAACAGCGCGTCGAGTTCGCCGCCGAAGGTTTCGGCGAAGGCCGCGCTCGCTTCGCCCTGTTCGGCGAGCGATCCGACGAAGTATTGCTTCAGCGCCGCCGCGTGGCGCGCCTGATCCGAGAAGAAGCGCCGCTCGAGGAGCGCCAGGTGAAACAGCGCCGGCCCGTCGCCGAGCGCCTGATAGGCGAACATGTCCTTCTCGAGATAGTTCGCGAGCGCCCCTTGGAAGCCGCCGAGCAGCTCGCGCTCATAGGCGTCGGCGAAATAGCGCTCGAGCGACCAGGTCGCCGGGGCCGCCCCGAGGGCGCGCTCGACCGCGCCGTATTGCGCCAGCCCGTTCGACAGGCTTTCGAGCAGGGCCACCCGCCCGACCAGCGAGTCCGCCCCGTCCTCTAAGCCCGCCGCGTTGGCGTAATAGCGGGCGAAGCGCGCCTCGAGATCAGCGTTGACCGCGCCGTAGCCCGCATAGCCCCGAGCCGCGGACAGGGCGAACACGCCGACCGCGGCGACCAGGCAGGCGGTCGCGCCGGCGCTGAGCGCGAGTTCGGCGACGCGCGCGCGGGCGTTCGGCCGGGCGCGGTGGGCTTCGAGATGATAGGCGCGCGCCACCGCGGCGCCGC
>CAZBIG010000109.1:0-8381 GCA_964491865.1 uncultured Neomegalonema sp.
CTCGACCCACGCGGCGGGGGTGGTGATCGGCGACCGCCCGCTCGAGCGCTTGCCCCCGCTTTATAGCGCCCCCCGGTCGGGCATGCCGGTCACGCAGTTCAACATGAAATGGGTCGAACAGGCCGGGCTGGTGAAGTTCGATTTTCTCGGACTGAAAACGCTGACCGTGATCCAGAACGCGCTTGAATTGTTGAAACGGCGCGGGGTCGAGGTCGATATCGACGCGATCCCGATCGACGATCCTGAGACTTACGCGCTTTATGCGCGGGCCGATACGGTCGCGGTGTTCCAGGTCGAGAGCACGGGCATGCGCGAGGCGCTGCGTCAACTGCAGCCGACCTGTATTGAAGACATCATCGCGCTGGTGGCGCTATACCGCCCCGGTCCGATGGAGAACATCCCCAAATACTGCAATGTCAAGCACGGACGAGAAAAGCCTGACTATTTGCATCCGATGCTGGAAAGCATCCTGTCCGAAACCCAAGGGATCATCGTCTACCAAGAGCAGGTGATGCAGATCGCCCAGGTCATGGCCGGCTACTCGCTCGGACAAGCGGATCTGTTGCGGCGCGCCATGGGCAAGAAGATGATCGACGCCATGGAGCTCGAGCGCCCGAAATTTTTGGACGGCGCCGCGCAAAACGGGGTCTCGGCCGAGAAAGCCCAAGAAGTTTGGGATCTGCTCGAAAAGTTCGCGAATTACGGCTTCAACAAGTCCCATGCCGCCGCCTATGCGCTGGTGTCCTATCAAACCGCGTGGCTGAAAGCGAACCATCCGGTCGAGTTCATGGCGGCCGTGATGAACCTCGACATGCATCTGACCGAGAAATTGTCGGTCTATCGTCAAGAGCTCGGCCGTATGGGCGTGGCGCTCGCCCCGCCCGACATCAACCGCTCCGAGGACGCTTTCGCGGTGGAGACGGACGCGGAGGGGGCCGGCCGGATCCGCTACGCGCTCGGGGCGCTCAAGAACGTCAGCCCCGAGGCGATGGCGCGGATCGTCGAGGAGCGCGTCGCGCGCGGGCCGTTCTCGGATCTGTTCGATGTCGCGCGGCGGGTGGATTTGCGGCGCATCGGCAAACGGGCGCTCGAAAACCTCGCCCGCGCCGGCGCGTTCGACGCGCTGTGGGATAATCGCCGCGCCGTGTTCCGCGCGGCCGACACGTTGATCCGCTACTCGGCGCTGTCGATCGACGAGGCGGCGTCGAGCCAAAACTCCCTGTTCGGCGCTAGCGGCGTGTCCACGCCCCCGCCGAAATTGTCGGATGAACCCGACTGGAGCCCGACGGAGCGGCTGGCGGAAGAGGCCGCGGCCGTGGGGTTTTACATCTCGGGCCATCCGCTTGACGATTATCTCGGTCCGATGCGGCGCTCGGGTCTATCGACCTTTCAAGAAGCGCTCGCCGCGCCCGCTCGGGGCCGCGCCGTGCGGCTCGGCGCGGTCGTGACCGCGCGTCAGGAGCGTAAGGGCGCGAAAGGGTCGAAATTCGCGTTCGTCCAGTTTTCAGACCCCTCGGCGCAGTACGAGGCGGTGGTGTTTTCCGAGACGCTGCTCGCGTGCCGGGCGTTGCTCGAGCCGGGCTCTCGCGTCGCGCTGTCGGCCGAGCTCGAGCGCGACGGCGATCAGGCGAAGTTGCGCGTGCTCGGCGTGCAGTCCATAGACGAAGCGGTGGCGGGGGCCGCGCCGGCCGGGCTGCGCTTGTTCATCGAGGACGAGGCGGGCCTGACCGCGGCGCGCGAGCGTTTGGCGGCCGCCGCGGCGTCGGGCCCGTCGAGCCCGAAAAGCCGGGGGCCGATCCGGCTGGTGCTGGCCGGGCCCGACCGCTCGTGGGAGGCGGAGATCACGCTGCCGGAACAGGCCGCGATCACGCCGACGCTGCGCGGGGCCCTCAAGGCCGCTCCGGGCGTGGCTCGGGTCGAAGAGTTTTGACAAGGCCGGCGGGCGGCGCGCCGGCGGGCGACCGGAAGGAGCAAGCGATGATCGGACGGCTCAATCATGTGGCGATCGCCGTGCCCGACCTGGCGGAAGGGGCTGCGCGGTATCGGGGAGTGCTGGGCGCCGAGGTGTCGCCCCCGCAAGCCGAGCCCGACCATGGCGTGACCGTGGTTTTCATCACGCTGCCCAACACGAAGATCGAATTGTTGGAGCCGCTCGGCGAGAACTCGCCAATCGCTGGGTTTCTCAGTAAAAATCCGTCGGGCGGCATCCATCATATCTGTTACGAAGTCGACGACATCAACGCCGCGAAATCGGCGCTTCAGGCGTCGGGGGCCCGGGTGCTCGGCGACGGCGAGCCCAAGATCGGCGCGCATGGGAAACCCGTTCTGTTTCTGCACCCCAAGGATTTCGACGGCGCGCTCATCGAACTCGAGCAGGCCTGACCCCGGGCGCGTGGCGCGGACTGTTGAAAGAAGAGGCCGATGAGCTGGACCGGCGGCGTGATCAGTTTCATTTTTCTCTGGGCGTTCTGCCTGCTCGTGGTGCTGCCGCGCGGCGCGAAAACCCAGCTTGAGCAAGGGGAGGTGACGCCCGGCACGCCGCCCGGCGCGCCGGCGTCGTTCCAGCTCGGGCGCCGGTTGATCTACACGACGATCATCGCCGCGGCGATCTGGAGCGCGGTGGCGGGGGCCATCACGTTAGAATGGATCACGATGGCGCATTTCGACTTTCTGACGCCCGAGTCCATCCGGAACGCTGCGCCGCGCGACGATTAACGCTTCAGGGGGCCGTCCAGGTCCCCGCCCATCCCGCCGGCGCCCCCTCGGCGTCGCGCCAGGCGCGCGCGCGTCGATGCCCGTCCGGATCGAGCGACAGCGCATCGAGCGTTTCCGGCGTCACCCGCATCGCCCGGAATCGCGCGGGGGCGTCGTCGGCGGCGTGCGCATATCCGTGCGGTCCGTCGAGCGGCGTCCCCGGCGGCGGATCGACGGCGTAAGCGCGGCGCGCCTCCGCGGACAATCGGTCGAACGCCGACGGATCGGTCTCGATCGCGGCGCGCCCCGCAACCCGCAGCTGCCAGCCCGGCTTCGGGTCCCAAAAAACCAGCTCGACCCGGTCGTCGCCCGTCAGCCCCGCGACTTTGCTCGAGCGCGCATCGGTGTGCAGCGTCAGGCGCCAATCGGCGGACGCGAACCCCCGCAGCACCATTACGCGCGCGCTCGGCGCGCCCGCGCCCGTCAAGGACGCGACCACCGGGGTGCGCCACGCCGCGCGGCGATCGGCCGTCGCGCGGGCCAAACGGCCGGCGATCGCCTCGAGCCATGCGCGCAACGCCGGATCCATCCCCTGTTCGGCCATCTGCGCCTCGCGTTAAAATTCTGCACGCTACGGTTGCGGAACTTAGGGCGCGGCTTAAGCTCTGCGAACGCACTCAACACTGGAGGTCTCGATGCGTGGAATTTTGGCCGGTCTGTTCGCCGCGCTCCTGGCGCTGTCCGTCGCCGGCGCCGCCGACGCCTGTCCGTTCATGGGCGGCGACACCAAAGACGCGCCGAAGCCGTCGGCCGGCGCCTAACGTCGACCACGGCGTCGCCCGGCGACGGGTCGCGCAGCCCGCGCGGCGGACGGCGCCGCGCGCCTCAGGCGCCGAGAACGAAGGCGCTGAGCCGGGCCTCTAAGGTGGCGTCCGGCTCGCGCAGCTCGCATTCCCACAGGACCAGCACCCGCCAGCCGAGCGCCGCCAAAGCGTCGCGCTGTTGCGCGTCTCGACGCCGGTTCCGATCGATTTTCTTGCGCCAATAGGCGCCGTTCGACTTTGGCGCGCGCGCCCCGCGGGGGCAGCTGTGCCCATGCCAAAAGCAGCCATGGACGAACAGGGCGCGGCGGCGGCCGACAAAGGCGATGTCGGGCCGGCCCGGCAGGTCGGCGCGGTGCAATCGGTATCCGGTCAAGCCCGCCGCTCGCAAAGCGCGGCGCACCCGCAATTCGGGCGTCGTATCGCGACTTTTCACCCGGCGCATCACCTCGGAACGCGACAGCGGCGCCCGGGCGCTCTGTCGGCTGGGCGTGGCGGTCACGCGAACAATCGCGGATCGCCGCCGAGCGCGAGCCCGGGAAACACGACCGTTTCGATCGCGGTGCGCGACGCGCCGAACAGGCTCATCAACGCCCATCCGGGCAGTCGGCGCAGATCGTCGGTCGCCATGAGGTCTCGATCGAGGTAGAGCGCGTCGCGTCCCAAGCCGGGCCAGCCGGGAAAAGCCGAGCCGCCGCGGTCCGACGGTCCGTTGAGGACCCGCCGGCCTTTGATCGCGCCGCCCGCCGCGAACACCACCCCGCCGGTGCCATGGTCGGTGCCGCGGTCGCCGTTTTCGCGGGCGGTGCGACCGAATTCGGTCATCGCCAGCACGGCGGTGCGCCGCCAGTTCGGCCCGAGACCTTCTTGCAACGCCCGCACGGCGGCGGACAGGGACCGCAGCGGTCGCGTGATGGCGCCTTCCTGGTTGCGATGCGTGTCCCACCCGCCGATCGAAAATGCCGCGATCCGCGACGGCCCGTTCAGCATCTCGGCCGAGAACCGGCCCAGCACGGCCCCGGTTTCGCGGCCGGTGGCGCCCTCGGTCTCGGCGCCGATCTGGAAGGCTTCGGCGGCCACGGCGTGGAAATCGGGGTCGCGGGCGTAGAGCCGTTCGAGCAGGCCTCGCTCCTCGCTGTCGAGCTGAAGCTTCGTCGACGGCGCCCACGAGCCTGCGGGCTCGTCGCCTTCGAGCAGCAGCATGTTGCTGCGGCCGACCGACATGGCGTAGCGCACTTCGGCCTGCGACGGCGCGCCGGGGATCACCCCGAGCGCGCGGTTCAGCCAGCCGTCGCGCAGCTCCCGGTCGTCGGCCGCGCCGCTTTCGAGCACGTCCTGGCCGTCGAAATGGCTGCGCGCGTCGCGGTAAGGGGTGCTGACGGCGTGCACCGCGGCGAACTCGCCGGCGCGCCAGAGCGGCAACAGATCCGCAAGCTCGTCGTGCAGCGCGAAGAACCCGTCGAGATCGACCGCGCCGGCGCCGGGCGCTTTGGCGAGGGTGGGCCGCAGCGCGGCATAGTCCGGATCGCCATAGGGCGCGAGCACGTCCAGCCCGTCCATCGCGCCGCGCAGCACGATCACCACCAAGCGGTTTTCGCCCGGCGTCGCGGTGAAGGCGACGGGCGTGCGCAGCGGCGAGGCGGCGAAACTGCAGGCCGCGCCCAAGCCGCCGGCGGCGGCGGCGAAGCGCAGGAAATCGCGGCGGCTTGGCGGGCGATTGGTCATCGATTTCTCCGATCTCATCTGGATCTCTCCTCCGGCGCGTCGGCCGAGGAGGTCATCGACGGTTGAACTCTGGCGAGGCGAGGACCAGCGCGACGCCCTCCCAGCGCTCGGCCGCGCCCTCGACCACGAAGCGGGTGTCCGGACGCGCCGTGTCGGCCAGAGCGAGGTCCATCAGCGTGCGCGGGTCCTGGCGCTTCGCGACCCTGCGCGCGACCAACGCCGCCCATTCGATCCGCGTCGCCAGCCCCTGAGGCGTCAGCCACGCGCCGTTGTCGTCGGCGTAGCCGTCGGGACCGGACGCGCGCCAGGGCGCCTGGTTCAACCGGCGTAACGCGCCGACCGAATACCGGTTCGCGCGGTGCTTTCCGAGGTCCGAAACCATCGCTGGCGGCGCATCGACCGCGCGCAGGGTTGAGACGACGAAGTCGAAGGGCGTTTTTACTTTGTCGCCGAAGCGCGCCCAGCTCTCGGGGTGGTCGAGCAGCGCGCCGTAGACCGCCGTCAGGTCGCCGTCCGAGGCGCGCCAGGCCGCGGCCATCGCCGCGACCAACGCCGGGCTCGGATCGTCGGCGACGAAATGGCGGGCGAGCTTGGCGCAAATGAAAGGGGCCACGGCGGGATGCGCGGCGATCACGTCGAGCGCGCGGTCGATCTCGGCGCGCCCCGCGGGGCCGCCGCGCACGCCGAAGCGCTCGCCCAGGATCAGCCGCTCGCCCGGTTCCGCCGCCCGCGCCACATAGAGCGCCGCGCCGGATTTGCGGTCGGCGCGCATCCCGGTCAGCAGCTTGGCGAGTTCCGTGACGTCTTGTTGGGTGTAGCCGCCGTCGACGCCGAGCGCGTGCAGCTCGAGGATCTCTCGGGCCAGGTTTTCGTTCAGGCCGCGGCCGCGCCGACGGCCGGCCTGGCTGTTCGGGCCGATCGAGGTGGTCTGGTCCAGGTAAAACAGCATCGCCGGATGCAGGACCGCGGCTTTCATCAGATCCCGGAAGCGACCCGCAAGGTTCGGCCTGATCGCGTCGCGTTCGAGGTAGGCGACCGCCGATTGCAGAATTTTTTTATTGATCGAAACCGAGAAATGGTTCGCCCAAAAGGCCGCCAGACGTTCGTAGAAGCCGTGCGGCGAATAAACCGCCTGAGCCACGCGATCATGGACGTCTTGATCGAACTGCCGCGTGATCGCCTGGAATTGCGCCCGCCGCTGGTCCTCGAGGGCGGCGCGCTCGGGGCCCGCCGGCAGTTTGTTCTTACGCTGATTGACCAGATTGGCCTCGCGGACGGCGAGGATCCGTTTTTTGATCGGATCGCGCGCGAAGCCTGGCGGGGTCCGGGGCCCGGCGCTGAGCTGATCCAGCAACGCCGCAGCGTCCGCGGGCGGCGTCTCGCCCGGGCGGAACCCATAGCCGAAGCGGATCGCCGCGACGGTTTCGCGCGAAACGCCCATCGTTCACCTCACCGTGTCGCTGTTCTCGAACCTGACACGGAGATGCGCGCGCGCGCCGTCGCAATTCAAGGGGGCGCGCGTCAAGACGAGGGTTAGCGGCCGTCCGGTCGGTTGGCGTCGAGCAGGTTTTCAAGCTCGGCGCGGTCGTAGGGGTCGACGAAGAAGCGCTGGCGCGGATGGCCGCCGCTGGCCTCGACGGCGAGAGCGCCGGGACTGTCCAGGATCAGCGTGCGGGGCACATAGTCGCCGTCGACGTCGTAGCGCCGCTGCAGCTCGGGCTGGTCGTCGACATCCGCGAGAATGAACACGTAGTCGTCGCTGAAGCGGGTGATGGCCGGATCGTGGAACAGCTTCTGATAGCTCTGGCAGACCCGGCACCAGTCGGCGTGCAGCACCAACACCGCAGGCTTTCCGGTCTCCGCGACGCGACGCATGCCGCGCTCATAGTCGGTCCAGGGCACTTCGGGCGCGTTCCAGGCCGCTGCGGGGCTGCTGTCGGCGGGGATCGAGGCGGTTTCGATCGCGCCGAGGGCCACTTCGTCGCGTTCGATCGCCGCGACTTCGATCCGAGGATCCGACGCCACGAACGAAGCGCCGAGCATCACGCCGGCCAGGATCAGCGCGTAAGCGTAAAGCGAAAGATTGTCGTCGTTGAGCACGGGGGCGTTCTCCCTGCGATGGTTGACGCGATCATCGCAGGGGACGGTTGAAAAACGGTTTGACCGGGGCGCGCGCGCGGCGGCGGCGCGGGCGGCTCGGTCACTCCGTCGGCAGAACCCGGAGGTTCAGTTCGCGCAATTGCTCGTTCGACGGCGTCGACGGCGCGCCCATCATCAGGTCTTCGGCGCGCTGGTTCATCGGGAACATGATGACCTCGCGGATGTTCGGCTCGTCGGCGAGCAGCATCACCAGCCGGTCGATGCCGGCCGCGCAACCGCCATGGGGGGGCGCGCCGTATCTGAGAGCCGTGGCCAGCCCGCCGAAGCGCTTTTCCACCTCCGCCGCGTCGTAGCCCGCGATCTCGAACGCCTTGAACATCAAGTCGCGCCGGTGGTTCCGGATCGCGCCGGAGACGAGCTCATAGCCGTTGCAGGCGAGGTCGTACTGGTAGCCGAGCACGTCGAGCGGATCGCCACTCAGAGCCGCCATCCCCCCCTGGGGCATCGAGAAGGGGTTGTGTTCGAAATCGACCGTGCCGGTTTCTTCGTCCCGCTCGTAGATCGGGAAGTCGACGATCCAGACGAAGGCGAAGCGGTCCGTCTCGGTCAGGCCCAGTTCGTCGCCGATGACCGTCCGGGCCCGGCCCGCCACGGCCGCGAATGCCTTGGGCTTGCCGCCGAGGAAAAAGGCCGCGTCGCCGACGCCGAGGCCAAGCTGTCGGCGGATCGCCTCCGTCCGCTCCGGGCCAATATTCTTGGCAAGCGGACCTGCCGCTTCCATCCCGTCGCCGCCTTCTCGCCAGAAGATATACCCCATCCCCGGCAGGCCCTGTTCCTGGGCGAACTTGCTCATGCGGTCGCAGAACTTGCGGCTGCCACCCTTGGGCGCGGGGATGGCGCGGATCTCCGTGCCGTCTTGGTCCAGCAGGGTCACGAGATCTGTGATGAACCCGTCGAACTCTCGGTAGTCGACGGCGTTGGTCGCCTCGTCGAGCAGGCGCTCCTCGCATGCTGGGAGGAGGTCGCCGATCCGCGGATTGG
>CAZBIG010000110.1:0-8349 GCA_964491865.1 uncultured Neomegalonema sp.
TGGCCGCCGGACAGCTGGTGGGGATAGGCGTCGAGGATGCGGTCGAGGTCGGGCAACTTCACCGCGTCGAGCATGCGCCGCGCCCGCGCCCGGCCCTCGCGCCAGCTGGCGGCTTCATGGATGACGGGAACCTCGGCCAGCTGACGTCCGATGGTCATGGCCGGGTTCAGCGAGGCCATCGGCTCCTGATAGACCATGGCGATCTCGCGGCCGCGGACCGACCGCAACGCGCGCTCGGACAGCGTGGCCAGATCGCGCCCCTTGAACCGGACCGCGCCGCCGTCGATGCGCCCCGATCGGCCGAGATCGCGCATGATCGCGAGCGCCACCGTCGACTTGCCGCAGCCCGACTCGCCCACCAGGCCCACCGCCTCGCCGGGCTGGATCGCCAGCGAGAAATCGACCACCGCGGGAACCGGCCCGCGCCGCGTGCGGAACGTGACCGACAGATCCTCGATCGCGAGCAGGGGCTCGGCGCCGAGGTCGGCCTCGCGCCGCTGTTCCGGGCCTTGATCGAGCACGCGGGCTCTCCTGTCGTCAGGCGGCGCGGCGGGCGAGCGCCAGCCGCGCGAAAGCGAAAACGGCGGCGCCGTGCGCGCCGGTCATGAGGTCCCGCGCCGCGCGCCCCCTCGCGGCCGCGCCTCAGTCCTGAAGCGACTGCTCGCGCAGCGCGTCGGCCAACAGGTTCAGCCCCAACACGAAGGACATCAACGCCAGCGCCGGGGCCAGCGCCGGATGCGGGTAGAGACGCAAGAACGCGCTCGCCTCCTTGATCGACGTGCCCCAGTCCGGGCTTTCGGGGATCAGCCCAAGCCCGAAATAGCCCAACGTGCCGACAAGGATGGTCGTGTAGCCGACCCGCAAGCACGCGTCGACGATCAAGGGCCCCCGGGCGTTCGGCAACACCTCCCACAGCATCACGTACCACGCCGTTTCGCCGCGAGTCTGCGCCGCCGCCACATAGTCGCGGGTCGCGATGTCGAGCGTCAGTCCGCGCACGATGCGGAACACCCCGGGGCTCGAGGCGAACACGACGGCCACGAAGATGTTGAGCTCGTTCGGCTCGAGATCGAGCAGGCCGATCGGATCGGCGTCGAACACCAGCCCGGCGTAAATCCAGCCCCCGACGAGAGCGACGCCGCCCAATTGAAGCGCGAGCAGCCTGGGCTGCGCCGCGTAGCGCGTGGCGAACACCAACACGAAAAACGCGATCGGCAAAAGGAACAGCACGCCCGACACGGCCTGCGGCGCGGCGGTTTCTCGGATGCCGGGCGTCACCAGCAGGTAGAACAGCAGGATCACCGGAAAGGCGAGGACCATGTTGGCGAGGAACGTCAGCGCGGTGTCGATGCGCCCGCCCAGATAGCCGGCCGGCAGGCCGAGACTGATGCCGACGAGAAAGGCGAACAAGGTCGCCGCCGGCGCGATCGCGAGCACCACCTGAGCGCCCCAGACCACCCGGCTGAACACGTCTCGGCCAAGCTTGTCGGTGCCGAGGAGGAACGCTTCGCCGTCGGGCCCGCGCGCGCCGGGCGGCGCGTTCCCCCCGGGGTCGGCGAACAACTCGAGCGGGCCGAAGGGCGCGACCCACGGCGCGAACAGGGCCGCGAACAGCCAGAACCCCGCCAGCGCGGCCCCGAGGGTTCCGATCGGGCTTTCGAAGATGCGGCCGAACAGGCCCAGCCGGCGCCGATACAACGCGCCGCCGCCCAGAAACACCGCCAGCGCGGCCCAGACCGGCGCGCAGGCGACCAGCAGGCCCAAAACGATCTCGAAAAGGGTCAAAGGCTGCATGACCGCGTCACCGCACTCGAATGCGCGGGTTGAGCGCCGCATAGCCCAGATCAGAGACGAGCTGGGTCGCAAGCACGATCAGCACCGAAATCAAAGAGCAGGCGAGAAGCAGGTCGATGTCGTTGTTGCCCGCCGCTTCGACCAGCAGCCAGCCGAACCCCTGATACCGGAACATCGTCTCGACGATGACGACGCCGGTCAGCAGCCACGGGAACTGCAGCATGATCACCGTGAAAGGCGCGATCAGCGCGTTGCGCAGCGCGTGCCTCAGCACCACGGCGCGAAAGCTCAGCCCCTTCAGCCGCGCCGTGCGGATGTACTGGGCGGTCATCACCTCGGCCATCGAGGCGCGGGTCATCCGCGCCACATAGCCGAGGCCGTACAGCGCCATCGTCATCACGGGCAGCGCGAAATTGTAAAAGGTGACGCCGTCGCCGTTCGGTCTGGTGGCCGAGGCGGCCGACGCGTTCAGGTAGAAGCGCTCGAAATGCAGGCCCAGAAGCGTGACGTCGTCGCCGACCCAGCTTTTCAGTCCCGTCACGAACAGCGCGGTGAACAGGACGCCGGAGATGTATTCGGGGGTCGAGGTCGACGTGATCGCGAACGCCGAGAGGCCGCGGTCGAGCCGCGAGCCTTCGCGCATGCCCGCGAGCACCCCGACCGCCAGCGCCGACGGGATCATCACCGCCATCACCCAAAACATCAGGACGCCGGTGTTGGCCAGCGCGGGCCAGAGCCGGTCGGCGACCGGGGCGCGAAAACTCGTCGAGCAGCCGAAATCGCCCTGCAGAACGCCTGAAAAGACCGGCGTCGCCGCTTCGTCGCAAAAGGCGAACCGCGCGGTCGGCGCGCCGTCGGGCCCGGTCGCAGGGTCTTTGGGCCAGAGCCCCAGCCACTCGGCGTATTTCTCGACGAAGGGCTGGCGATAGCCGTTTTCGACCAGCCAGCTCTCGATCGTCGCCTCGTCGGCGCGGATGTTGGTCTGGCCGATCGACAGCTTGCGCAGGTTCGGCTCGAGGTGAACCAGGAAGAACACCGCCAAGGACAGGCAGGCCATGGTCAGGGCCATGACCCCGAGGCGGCGCAGCGCGAAGCCGAGCATGGGCGGTCTCCCGAAGAACGCCGCCGGCCCGCCTGGCGCGAAGACGGGCCGGCGGCGCGGCTCACGCCTCGAGATAGGTCTCGGCGAAATAGGTCTCGAATTGCGGGTGGACGCCGTAGTTCTTCACCCGAGGGCTCCGGTGATTGTAGAGCGACCGCCAGAAGGGCTGAATGAGCACGCCGCTGTCTTGCAGCCGCCGCTCGACCCGCTCCATGATCACGCGGCGCTTCTCGGCGTCGGCGACTTGCAGCGCCTCGCCCAGCGCCGCGTCGAACTCGGGGTCGTTCAGACCGGTCTCGTTCCACGCCTCGCCCGAGCGGTAGGCCAGCGCCAGCACCTGGACGCCGAGCGGCCGCATCAGCCATTCGGTGGTCGAGAACGGGTATTTCAGCCACTCGTTCCAAAAGGTCTTGCTCGGCAGCACCGTCCGCTTCGCCGGCACGCCCGCCTCGCGCAGTTGGGCGGCGACCACGTCCGCCGTCTTCTTGATCCACTCGATGTCGAGCGAGATCAGCTCGGGCTCGAAATCGCTCTGACCGGCCTCCGCCAGCAGCCGCTGAGCCTCCGCGACATTGCGCTCGACCTTCGGCAGCGCGAAATATTCCGGATGGATCGGGCAGACATGGTGGTTTTCGGCGACCGTGCCGAGGCTCGAATACCCGATGTCGAGCACGACCTTATTGTCGACCGACAATTGCATCGCGCGCCGAACCCGCACGTCGTCGAAAGGCTTCTGGGTGGCGTTCATGCGGCAGACGAGCGTGCTGGCGGTCACCACCTCGCTCTTCTCGAGATCGAGCCCGTCGTACAGCTCGACGAAATCGCCGTTGGTCGCGTAATTGGTGTCGATCTCGCCGGCCTCGAACGCGGCGAACTCGGCCTGCGGATCGGCCCCGTAGTCGATGAACTCGACGCCGTCGAGAAAGGCCTCGCCGCCCCACCACGCCCCGTTCTCGCGCCGCTTCAGCACGGCGCGCTGGCCGACGCTGACCTCCACCAGCTCGAAAGGCCCAGTGCCGACCGGGTTGGCTGTCAAATCGCCGCCCGCCGTTTCAAAGTCGCGATGCACCAGCAGCGCCGGATAATCCACCATGCCCGGAATGATGGTGATGTCCGGCTCGGGCAAAGACAGCGTCACGGTGTAGTCGTCGACTTTCGAGACCACGCCCTCGCGCAGTTTTTTCGTCTCGGGGTCGACCAGCGTCTTCATGCGGGCGGCCATCGAGTTGCCTTTGGCCTCTTGGTCGCACCAGCGCGTCAAATTGAAGATCACGTCGTCGGCGGTGAAGGCGTCGCCGTTGGTCCAGGTCACGCCTCGGCGCACGCGCAGGGTGTAGCTTTTGGCGTCGTCGCTGACCTCCCACCCCTCGAGCAGCGTCGGCTCGAAAGTGAAGTCGCGCGTGTAGCGCACCAGCGGCTCGACGAACTGCCGCGCGACGTTGCCCATCTCGGCCCAGTCGAAGGCGCGGGGGTCGACCACCTTGCGCACGTTCATCGACACCCGCAAAACGCCGCCCTTCCGGCCCTCGGCGCGCGCCGCGCGGGGGGCGGCGAGGCCGAGCAGCCCGTACGCCCCCGCGGTCGTCGCGCCGAAGACGCTCGCCAACGCCAGAAACTCGCGCCGATCCATCCGGCCGGCGCGCGCCGCGGCGGCCCAGTCGCGCACGATGGGTCGGATCGGCTTGCCGTCGCGGTCGATCGGATCAGAGCTCATGCTGGTCGTTCCCTCTTGTCGTCTGTTTGGTCCGCCGCGCCGACCCTCGGCGCGTCCCCTCGGCGCGTCCCGTTGGGGCGTCCCCTTGGGGCGTCCCCTTGGCGCGTCGCGCCGGCGCCGGATCGCGGGCCCCGCCGCGATAGGGCCGGCGCGGCCGCGCAGCGTCAACCGCCGACACCGCGTCGGCGGTCTAAATGCGACAAGATTCGCCCACAATCCGACGGAAACCGCGCGGCGACGCGGCCGCGGGCCCCGCGCCGCCCGTCAGATCGGCCGCGGCAGCGCGTCGTGCTCGACCAACACGTCGTCGGTCTCGCTGCACACCTCGAGCAGCTTGACCCGGTGTCCCCAGAGATTCGCAAGGCATTGCAGCGTGCGCTCGCACTCGGCCTTATCCAGCAGACGCTCGTTGCGGACCGTGTGCATCAGCACCAAACGGCGATTGCCGGAGAGGTTGGCCTCGACGATCTCGATCCGCGGATCGAGCGCTGGCGCGTCGTATTGCGCGGCGAGCCGGCGCCGGATGGTCCGGTACCCCTGCTCGTCATGGATCGCCGAGACCTCCATCTCGCTGTCCTCGGCGTCGTCTTCGATCGAGAACAGACGGAAATCGCGGATCACCCGCGGGCTCAGATACTGGTGTATGAAGCTCTCGTCGCGGAAGTCGGCCCAGGCGTCCTTGAGCGCGCCGAGCGCGTCGCCGGTTCCGGCCAGATCCGGGAACCAGTCCTTGTCCTCTTCGGTCGGCTCCTCGGCGATGCGCTTGATGTCGCGCATCATCGCGTAGCCGAGCGCATAAGGGTTTAAGCCGCCGAACCTGCGGTCCTTGAAGGTGGGCTGGAACACCACCGACGAGTGGCTGTGCAGAAACTCGAGCATTTCGCTTTCGCCGATCCGACCGCGGTCGTAGAGCGTGTTCATGATCTCGTAATGGACGAAGGTCGCGCAGCCCTCGTTCATGACCTTGGTCTGACGTTGCGGGTGCAGATACTGGGCGAGGCTACGGACGATGCGGACCAGTTCGCGCTGCCAGTCGGCCAACTTCGGCGCGTGTTTTTCGACGAAGTAGAGGATGTTCTCCTCGGGCAGCCCCAAGCCGGCCCGTTCGCCGTTCGCCTGGCCGTTCGGCTCGGGCTCGTGCGTCGCCTTCGGCACCGTGCGCCACAAATCGTCGTAGGTCTGCTCCTCGTATTCGAGCCGCGCGAGCCGCTTTTTGCGGTCGTCTTCAGCGGTCGCGCGCTTGCGGGGCCCCAGATACCGGTTCACGCCGTGCGACATCAGCGCGTGGCTCCAGTCGAGCACTTGCTCGACCGCGTCGATCCCGTAGCGTTCTTCGCATTTCGCGATGTAGCTTTTCGCGAAATCGAGATAGTCGAGGATCGCGTCGGCGCGGGTCCATTGCTTAAACAAGTAATTGTTCTTAAAGAAGTGATTGTGTCCCATGGCGGCGTGCGCCAGCACAAGGGTTTGCATCGTCATGGAGTTTTCTTCCATGATGTAGTTGATGCAGGGGTCCGAGTTGATCACCAGCTCATAGGCCAACGCGCGCGCGCCGCGCCGGTACAGCGTCTCTTCTTGCGCGAAGCGCTTGCCGAACGACCAGTGTCGATAAAGCAGCGGCATCCCGATCGACGAATAGGCGTCGAGCATCTGCTCTGCGGTAATCACCTCGATCTGGTTCGGATAAATGTCGAGGCCCATCTCGCCGACGCCGATCTCCTCGATCGCGTCATAGACTTTTTGGACCCGGTCGAAATTCCACTCCGGCCCTTCGTAGAGCAGCAGACTCTGGGCTTTGGCGCGGCTCTTGGCCGAGCTTTTGCGCTTCGCGCCGGCTTTCGAGGCGCTCTTTCGCGGCGCTCGCTTCGACGACGCCGCCGGTCCGGTGGGTTTGCTGGCCATGGGCCTCATCCGTTCAGACGCGCGCCGACCCGAGGGTCGGCGGCGCCGCATTAAGACTCTAGGCGCGATCGGCGCGATCGCGCGCGAACAGATCGTGGAACACGGGGAAGATCTCGCCCGCCGACGACACCCGGCGCATCGCGAAATTCTCTTCCGCCGCCTCGATCTCGCGATAGCCCGACCAAAGCTGGCTGGCGAAGCGGGACCGCGCGAACTCGCGCTCGACGACCTCGATGTACGCGAAATATTGGCACAGGGGCAGCAGATCATCGCTCAGCAGCTCGAGACACCTGGACATGTCGTCCGAGAAATTGTGCCCGTCCGAGGCTTGCGCCGCATAGATGTTCCACTCGTCCGTCGGATAGCGCTCGGCGATAACGCGCTGCATTTCTTCGAGGGCGGTCGACACGACGGTGCCCCCGGTTTGCACGCCGCGGAAAAAGGTGTCTTCGTCGACCTCGGCCGCCACGCTGGTGTGACGAATGAACACCAGATCCACGTCCTTATAATGCCGCGACAAGAACACGTAGAGCAGCATGAAGAAGCGCTTGGCGAGGTCTTTCAGACCCTCGGTCATCGACGCGGACGCGTCCATCAGACAGAACATCACCGCTTGGGTGGTGGGCTGCGGGCGCTGCTCGAAGCGGCGATAGCGCAGATCCAGCGGGTCGATGTAGCTGATCAGGCGCCGGCGCCGCTCGAGCGCCTCGAGCTCGACCCGCAGCCGCAGCGCCCGCTCGGTCTCGCCGGCGGCCTCGGCCTCGGCCAGCGCGGCTTCGAGCGCCTTGATCTCCTCGGACTTCGGCCGCCGCAGCGCGATCCGACGCGCCAGAGAATTCCGCATGGTCCGCGTGTAGGCGAGTTTCGCCGGCGGTCCGTCGCTGGTGAACCCGGCCCGGACCGGGTGCGGCGATTTCAGTTTCGCCAGCTTGCGCTTCACCAGATTGGGCAGCGCGAGATCCTCGAAAAACACCTCGAGGAACTCTTCCTTGGTGAGGGTGAAGGTGAAGTCGTCGTCGCCCTCGCCGTCCGGAGCGCCTTCCGACCCGCGCCCGCCGCCGCCCTGGGGCGGCTTCGGGATCACGTCGCCCACCTGGTACTCTTCGTTGCCGGGCAGCACGAATTCGCGTCGGCCTTGTTCCGAGCCGAGGCCGAAGGACGGCTCGCGAACCGACTTGGCGCGGATGCGGATCTTCTCCTGGCCTTCGACGTCGGACACTTTGCGCTTTTTCAGCGCGTCCTGCACGGCCTCGCGGATGTCGGCCTTGGCCCGGCGAATGAAGCGCTGGCGGTTGCCCAGGCTTTTCGACTTCGGGTTCAGGCGCCGATCGATGATGTGCATGCGGCCCTTTCTCAACGTCAGCCGACGTCGCCGGCCCGGCGGGCGCGGGCGTTGCCGACCGCGACGCGGTTTCCTTGGCCGCCGGGCGGCAAACCAACCCTTAGAGTGAGACACCGAAAGCGGTCGAACAAGCGCGGCTTGTCCGTCCGCTTGGGTTTTTTTCGCGCAAACGCGCGGCGCCGAGCCCGTCGGCGGGGTCCACAGCCGCGCCGAGGGCGCGGGCGGGCCGCGGCCGGTCGGGCCGGGCGCTCCGGCTCAGCCGGCCTTTTTGACCCGCATGTACCACTCGACCAGCCGGCGCACTTGGCGCTGCGTGTAGCCGCGCGAGATCATCCGATCGACGAACTAGGCCTGCATCTTCTCGATCTCGCCGTCTTTCTTGGCCTCGAACGAGATCACCGGCAGCAAGTCCTCGACCTGGCTGAACATCCGGCGCTCGATCACGTCGCGGATCTTCTCGTACGAGGTCCAATCCGGGTTGCGGCCCTCGTTGCG
>CAZBIG010000111.1:0-8284 GCA_964491865.1 uncultured Neomegalonema sp.
GAAGATCAGGACGACGAGTCGGAGACCGAAACGGCGCGCGAGCCGGCGCGCGAGCGCTCCGCCTCCGGCATGGCCGTGATGGACGCCGAGGAGGAGGCCGACGCGCAGCCCGAGACGCTGGACAGCGACCAGCGCGCCTCGGCGCCGGCGGTCAAAAGCGGGGGCGACGACGGCGACGCGGCGCCTTCCCGCACCCGGCGCCGCCGCGTTCCGCGACGCACCAAATCGGCTGACGACGCCGCCGAGGATCGCCGCGAAGAAACGCCGAGCGGCCTCGAAGTCGTCGAGCCGAGCGATCGCAGCGAGCCGGGGTCTACGGCCTCGGCCGAGGTCGGCGGGGGCGACGGCGGCTGGAGCGAACCCGAGCGCGGATCGGTGGCGGGCGCCGCGTTCAACTGACCCGAAACCGTCGAGATCGCGGAACCGAGATTGCGGAACCGGGGGCGCGGCCGGGCGCGCCGCGGCCGTCGGGCGCGCGATCGTCTCGGGGCGCCGGCGTCGACGCCCCTTAGCGCCCTTCGGCGCGGTCGAGCGCCTCGGCGAGGGCGCAAAACGCCCTGAGGTCGAGCGTTTCGGCCCGTGCGGTCGGATCCACGCCGACCACCGACAGCAGCGCGAGCGGGTCCGGCCCCAAGCTTTTCAAGCTGCCGCGCAGCATCTTGCGCCGTTGCGAGAAAGCCGCCGCGGTCACGCGTTCGAGCGCGGCCAGTCTGGCCGGAGCTTTCGGGGCCGCTTCGGGCGTCAGCCGCACCACCGACGAACGCACTTTCGGCGCGGGCGTGAAGGCCTGGGGCGGCAGATCGAACAAGATGCGCGCCGCGGCCCGCCAAGCGGCCAGAATCGCGAGCCGCCCATAGGCCTTATCGCCCGGCGCGGCGACGATCCGCTCGGCGACCTCGCGCTGAAACATCAGCGTCAGGCTGGACCACCAGGGCGGCCACGCGTCGATGTCCGGCGCGCCGCGCAGCCAGCGCACCAACAGCTCGGTGCCGATATTGTAGGGCAGATTGGCGACGACCCCGATCTCGCCCGGGTCTTGGCCGTCGCGGCTTCGGTCGGCGGCGCCGGACAGCGCGGCGTAATCCGTCTCGAGCGCGTCGCCCTCGACGATGCGCAGTCGACCGGGCCAGCGCGCGGCGATTTCTTCAAGCGCGGGCAGACACCGTTCGTCGCGTTCGATCACGGTGACATGCTCGGCCCCTTCGATCAGCAAGGCGCGGGTCAGTCCGCCGGGGCCCGGGCCGACCTCGATCACGCGCTTGGGCGGGCCGGCGGCGCGCGCGATCTTTCGGGTCAGATTGAGATCAAGCAAAAAGTTTTGACCGAGCGCTTTGCGCGCCGCCAAGCCGTGCGCCGCGATCACGGCCCCGAGCGGCGGCAGCCCGTCCGGGGTCGCGCGGGCGTCGCTTGAGGTCGGGGTGCGGGCCAAGCGCTGGTCTCGCCGGCTGGACGCCGAGCCGGCGCTCAGCGCTGCTCGATGAAGGTCGTGCGGCGCGTGTCCTCGAGCAGGTTGGCCGACAAGCGGTCGATCCGCTGTTGGCGCAGCCGCTCGACCGCTTCGTTTCGCTCGATCCCTTGCGCGCGCTCGTCGACGCCGCAGAGCATGAACATGTGGAAGCCCGCCGGCGACCGTTTCGGCTCGGCGCGCTCGCCCACCTTCATGCCGGTCACGAGCGCGCGGACTGCGCTCGGCATCGCGTCGATCGGTACGACGTTGCGCAGCACCGACTTCTCGCCATGCTCTTGTTTCAACGCGTCGAGCGCCCGGCACGAGGTCGCCGACTTGTACCCGAGGATCGCTTTTTCGGCGGCGGCCCTGACGTCGGCGCTGGGCGCGGACGCCTCGACGGGCACGAAAAACTGCCGCACGTCGTAGAATTTCTTCGCGCTTCCGCCTTGCGACGTCTCCATCATGGCGGAGATTTCGCCCTCGGTCGGCTCGAACCGCTCGCCGAACACTTTGCGCAGGGTGCGCCCCCACAGGATGTCGGCGCGCAACTGGCGCTCGAAGGCCGGGCGCTCGACGCCGGCTTGGTCGAGCCGCTTCAAGAACGCCTCTTCGCTCAGGCGGTTGTTGTCGAGAACCCGTTGGAAGGCCTCGGCGAGGATCTCGTCGTCGATCGCGACGCCTTCGCGCCGGGCCGCCAGCAGTTTCAGCTCTTCGTCGATCAGTTCCTCGACGGCCCGCTGTTCGGCGTCCGGCACCCGGCGCTGTGCGCCGAACTCGATCAATCGGGCGCGCTGCTCGACGTCGAAGCCGGTGATCGGCGCTTCGCCGACCACGAACAGCGTCTGAAACGGTTGCACGTCGATCTCGAGCGGCTCGATCGCGGCGGCGCGACGGGGCGGCGGGGCGGCGCGCTGCGGCTTCGGGGCCTGCGGTTTCGGGGCCGCCGCGGCCGGTCGGGCCGCCTGGGGCGCCGGTTCCGGCTTGGCCTCGCCCCGCAGCGGAATGCCGATGGTCTGCGCCGTCGACAGGTCGGGCAGGGCGATCAGGGCCGCGAGGGCCAAAGCGAAGCGGCGTCGAGCGGGATTTCCGGCGCGAACGGGCTGCATGCGCGTCTCCAACGGCTCACGATCGGGTCGGGGCGCGGGGCGCCGCCGGCGCGTCGACCGCGCTCCTCGGGGGGGTAAGCGGCGCGCGCCCGGCTGTCCCCGGCCCGGCGCGTCGTCGTCCTACTGCGCCTTGGGTAGTCGCGAACAACCGGAGTTGGCAACCCCTCCGCGATCGGGCTGCGCGCGGGCCCGCTCGTCTTCGATCCGGGCCGTGCTCGGCCCCGCTTGCGCGTCGAGCCCTTTCAGAACGATCTTCAGGCCCACATCGGTCGAGGCTTCGGCGTCGTCGACGTCGTTGAACCGTCGGCTGAGCGTCAGGGCGAGATCCGCGCATTCGTCCGAGTACCCGATGCCGGCCCCGGCCGAGACCGTGCGGTCTTCCTCCAGATCGCGCCGCAGATTGCCCGAGATGCTCCAGGTCTCGGTGACCGAGAGCCGCGCGCTGCCGAGGAATTCCGATCGGTCGTCGTTCGAGTCCACGGCCGGGTCGCTGCCCGCGAACACATAGGCGCCTTGCACCGTCAGCCTGTCGAACAAGGTCGCCGACCCGAAGGCCTCATAGCGCTCGACGTCGAGATCGGTGCCGATCCGGTAGCGGTGACCGAACGAGAAGACCGGGTCGAACGCGAACCGCATGGCGCCCACGACGTCCGATTCGCGCCCCTGCAGGCCGGTGGTTTCGGAAAACACGGTGCTTTCGCGCAGGCGATAGGATTGCCCGATCGACGCGTCGAGCTCCCAGCCCTGGTTCGACATCCGGCTGTACCGCACGCCGACGGTGGCGCGGGGGCCGTCCTCCCACTGGTCGATGCCCGTCACGCGCTCGGCGTCGAAGATCCGCAGCTCGTCGAGATCGACGTCGAGGCTGTCCTCGTTCGGGATCGCGTCCGGATTGCCGCCATAGGGCGCGTAGACCAGCGTGGCGATCGGCTCGAGCACATGGCTCGCGTTTTCGCTGCGCATGCCGAGCGGATAGCTGAACCGCAGAGAGGCGAGCGGCAGCACCCGGCCTTCGGTGCCGTTTTCGCCGTCCGGATCGTCGATGGTGCGATAAAGATCGCCGCGGACCCGGGCCGAGCCCTCGATCAGCAGGCCGAGATCGGTGCCGACGGCGCGGCTCCAGCCGAGCGCGCCCGACAGGCGGCCGACGTCGCGCCCGTCGGTGCGGCGCAGGAACAGGGTGTTGGCGCTGACCTCGATCTCGCCGCCGACGCCGGGGGCGGCGTAGAATTGTTCAAGTTCGACCAGCGGCAGCACCAGCGGGATGTCGCCGGACCGCTCGTCTTCGCGGAAACTCTGATAGCGGAAGCCCTCGGCCGAGATCAGGCCGTCGTCGCGGAACCGCTCCAGATACAGGCGGGTCGAGGCGCGGTCGTCGTTCGAAAACCGGTAGCGGCGCAGATACGCGTCGTCCGAGGCGATCAGCGCGTCGAAGCCCAGGGTGAAGTCGTTGCCCGCGTCGAACGCGCCGGCCCCGATGAAATGCCCGCGAAAGCCTTCGTTGATGGTGTCGCCGTCGTCGTCTTTGCCGCCCTCGCTCGACGTGAAAGAGCCGCCGATGACGTAGCGCCCATAGTTTTCGAGCGCGCGGTACTCGCCGACCGCGATCGGATTGTCCTCGGTCGCCGCATAGGCGGTGAAGGTCAGGTCGCGGTTGGGCGCGAACGTGTAATAATATGGGACTTGCGCGGTGAAGCCGAGCTCGGAGGTCGAGCGCACGCTCGGGGTCAGAAAGCCCGACCGCCGCTTCACCGACGGGTCGGCGTGCCGAAAATAGGGGGTGTAAAACACCGGGACGCCGAGCACGTCGAGCTGCGCGTCCTCGTAGATGATGTCGCGCGCTTCTTCGTCCTGGATGACGCGCCGCGCCCGGATCCGCCACAGGGGCTCTTCGTCCGGCTCGCAGATCTCGCAGGGGCTGAAGACCGCTTTCGACAGCTGGGTGAAGCGGCCGTCGACCCGACGGCCTTCGACGGCGGCCAGGCGGCTGCGGCCGTCGCTCAGGATCGCTTTCGCGCCCACGATCAGGCCGTCTTGGATGCGGCTGTCGAAGCTCGCCTCGTCGGCCACCAGCACGGTGCCGTCCGGGTTCACCAGGCGGATCGCGCCGCGGGCGGTGATCTCGTCGTTTTTCGCGTCGTAGATCAGCTCGTCGGCGCGCAGGACCCGGCCGCCGAAGAACACCTGCACGTCCCCCGAGGCGCGGACGACCTCGTTCTTCGGGTCGTAGTCGATCTCGTCGGCTTCAAGCTTGGCCGGCCCTTCCTGGTCCTGGGCTTGGCGCACCAGCGTGTCTGCCAGGCCGCCGCCCTCTTGCGCGCGCAGCGGCGTCGTCGCCGCGACCAGACCGGCGACCAGTCCGGCCCCGGCCAGCAGACGCCCGATCGCAAGCGCAACGCGCGACCGCGGCGCGGCGCTTTCGTCGACCCAGGTCCTGCGCGTCATGCTCGCATCCCTTTTCGCGCCGTCCGCCGCGTTCGTCGCCGGCGGTCGCGCGCCCCGCGCGCCGCCGACCCGCAACGTCCGTCGCGCGCCCCATCTCACACCGTCGACTTAGCCGTCTTCGAAATGCAGAAGCAATCCGGCGGCCAGCAACATCGACGCCACAGGTGGCCCCCACGCCGCAGGGACCGGCGGGATGACCCCGCTGCCCCCCAGCGCCTGGGCGATGTCGAAAACGAAGTACACCAGAAAGCCGGTTAAAGCCGCATAAACCGCCATGCCGCCGAGCCCGCCCATGCGGGCGTGGCGCATCGAGAACGCCGAGCCGAGCAGCGCCATGCCGGCGAACACCAGCGGCGCGGCCAGGGCGGCGTGGAAATGCAGCTGGTGGCGGCGCGCCGCGAAGCCTTGTTCTTTGAGCGTGTTGATAAAACCGTAGAGCCGCCAGAACGAGATGGTCTCGGGCGCGGCGAAACTGTCGACGATCTGGTCCGCGGTCAGGTCCGTCGGCAGATCATAGCGCTCGGCGCGTTCGAAGCTGGGCGGCGCGTTCGGCTCGGCGGGGTCGAGGCGCCGAATCGCGGCCTGCTCGAGCCGCCAAAACCCGTCCTGCAAGCTGGCGGCCGCGGCGTCGATCCGGCCGATGAAATCGTCCGCGCCCTGGAACATCAGGATGGTGACGCCGCCGAGCTCGGTTCCGTCCGAGTTCGTCGCGCGCGCATGGATCACCGACTGGGCGTCGAAATTGCCCTGGCGCAGCCAAAGCCCTTCGCGAGACACCGACAACAGCCGGTCGTCGCCGCGGAACACCTGCGCCTGGAGCCGTTCGAACCGGTCGAGCAGGGCCGCGCTGATCGGGTTGTAGATCGCGGTCGCGAACACGCCCAACAGCGCCGCGGCGGTCAGCGTCGGCGCTACGATCCGCCACGCCGAGACGCCGGCGGCCCGGGTCACGACGAGTTCGCTCGACCGCGCGAGCCGCGCATAGGTCCAGATCGCCGCGAGCAGCATCACGAAGGGCGCCGCTTTGATCGAGATCGACGGCGCGCGCAAGGCCGCCATGCCGACCACCGAGCCGAGACCGATGTCGTCGGCTCCGCCGGCGCGTCGGCCGAGCTCGATGGCGTCGAACAGGATGGCCAGGAACATCACCATCGTGAAGATGGCGAGCACCGAGCCGACGAAGCGCCGGGCGATGTAGAACCAGAGCGTCATGCGCGGGCCGCCCCTCCCTGTCCGCGGACCAATCGGGCGCCGGCGCGCGCGCGCGGATCCGGGAGCGGATCGCCCGGCGGCGGGTCGGCCGGGCCGCCGCCCTTGGCTCCGCGGCCGGGCAGGCGTTCGCGCGACAGCAGCCAGAGGGCGCCCGCGATCCCCAGGATCGGCGGCGCGTACATCAGCGGCCACAAGGCGGGCTCGGTCGAGGTCGCGCTCTTCGCGACCAGGCCGACCACGCGGACCGCCGCGCCGGCCCCGATCGCCAACGTCACCTGGGCGCCCACGCCGCGTCGCGAAAAGCCGCCGCTCAGCAGCACCGCCGCCGCGATCAACGGCAGCGCCAGACCGTAGAGCGGCGCGCTCAGCTGTTCGTGCCCCTCGGCGAGCCATTTGCCCCGCGCGCGTTTTTGTTCGGCGATCTCGGCCGGCGGGTCGATCAGCTCCCAGAAATAGCGCTCCGACGGTTTGCGCGTGCGGTCGTCGTTGGTCGTCACGAAGCGCGTCAGATCGTAGGCGAAGCTCTCAAACTGCAGCAGCGACAGCCGCCGCCCGTCGGGCTCGAGCCGCTGGGCCTGCCCGTTGAACATGACCAGCGTCGGGTTCTCTTGCTGGCGGGTCACGAAACCGCGCTTGGCGGTGTAGGTGACCACCGAATCGGCGTCGCGCGCGTCTTGGACCATCACGCCGAACAGCTCGCCGCGGCTCGAGATCTCGCGGATATAGACGGTCAAGCCGTCGGCCGGGTGCAGAAAGCGGCCGTCGCGGATCAGACCGGCGGCGACGTCGCCGCGCACTTCGGCGATCCGGTCGCGCATGGTCCGTGCGGCGGTGGGCATCAGGTACAGCGTGTCGACCGCCAGCAGCGCCATGCAGCCCAGGCCGAAGACCGCCACCGGACGCGCCGCGCGCAACTTGCTGGCGCCGCCGGCGAAGGCCGCGATCAGCTCGCTCTCGGTCAGCATGCGGTGCAGCGTGAAGATCGCCGCCGCCAGCGCCCCGAGCTGAAGCACGATCGAAAACACGACCGGCAGCAGCAACACCGTGAATTCAAGAAACACGGTCGCGCCCTGCCCGGTGTTCACCACCGTGTCGATGACGCGGAGCGACTGGGTCAGCCACACGATGCCGGTCAGCACCAGCACGAAGAACCCGAAAGGCCCGAGCATCTGACGCAAGATATAGAATTCGAGCGTTCGCAAGGGGCCCGCCTGTCCGTCGCCGTTCGCGCGGTTGTAGCGAGCCGGGGCGGCTCTGCAAAGCGCGCAGCGCGCCCCGGCGTCGGCGGTCCCGTCGCCGCCCGTCCGGCCGCCGCCGCGGTCACGCCGCGGCGTCAGGCTCGGCGGCGTCAGGCTCGGCGGCTTGGGGCTCGGCGGCTTGGGGCTCGGTGGGCGGCGCGGGGGCGGGCTCCAGAATCGGGCGCGCCAGCGCGGCCGCCACGAAGCGCGCGACCGGCACCGCGACGCCGTCGCCAGCCAGCCGATAGGCGTCCGAATAGCGCTCGGGCAACGGCAGCGCGTCGGGCGCGCCCATCAGCCGGGCGGCCTCGCGCGCCGAGAGCAGCCGCGCCCGCAGCCGACCGTCCGGCTCGGCGATCAGCAGGGTCTGGCGCGACGAGCCGCCGGCCGGCGTTCGCAAGCACCCGGCCTGGTCGAAGCGCGCTGCGGCGCGTTGGGCCCGGCCGCCCTGACCGTCCGGCCGGGTTCGCCGATAGAGCGCGCCGACCCGCCGGACGCCCAGCCGGCGCGCCTCTGCCCCGCGGCCATGGATATCGATGCCATTGATCTGGCCGAAGCCCTTGGAGGGGATCACCATCCCATACAACATCCCCACTGTGGTGCTTTTGCCCGCTCCATTGGGACCCAACACCCCCAACACCTGCCCGGACTCCAAGGCCAGATCGATGCCCCGCACCACCTCGACGGCACCATAGGACTTATGCAGATCGCGGGCGACTAACATAGCTCTTTCCAAAATGGGTAGCCCTCCTATAGTGGCATCTTGAGCGAGAGGATCTGGGGATATCCCTGCTGGGATCCAAACGGTAATGGGAACCGAGCGGTGCTCTGGT
>CAZBIG010000112.1:0-8283 GCA_964491865.1 uncultured Neomegalonema sp.
CCCTACACCGCGGCGGCGATCGCGGCGATCGCGTTCGATCGCCGCGCCGTCGTGGTCGACGGCAATGTCGAGCGGGTGATGGCGCGACTGTTCAGGGTCGAGACCCCCCTTCCCGACGCCAAAGACGCCTTGCGACGGCGCGCCGCCGATCTCACGCCGCACGAGCGGCCCGGCGATTACGCGCAGGCCGTGATGGATCTCGGGGCGACCGTGTGCGCGCCGCGGCGTCCGCTTTGCGGGGCCTGTCCGGTCGCGTCGGCGTGCGAAGCCCGGGCGGAGGGCGATCCAGCGCGTTTTCCAATCAAGCGCCCCAAGACCCCCAAGCCGATCCGTTACGGCTGCGCCTATCTGCTCCTCGATCCGAGCGGTCGGGTATTGTTGCGGCGGCGGCCCGAGGCGGGTCTGCTCGGCGGCATGCTCGGGCTTCCGGGCTCCGACTGGACTGAAGAGCCGCCATCGGCCGCGGTTGCGGCGGCCGCGGCGCCGGCGGCGGCTCGGTGGATCGATTTGGCGGCGGAGGTCAGGCACACGTTCACGCATTTCCACTTGCGCGTGGGCCTGCTCGGCGCGCGGCTCTCGCGTCGGCCTCGGGCGGTTCTCGGAGAATGGGTGTCTCCGGACCGTCTCGACGATCGCGCGGTGCCGACCCTGACCCGCAAAGCGGTCGCGCTCGGGCTTTCCGGAATGGAGGGGTCGCGGTGATCTCGTCGGGTTCGCGGTCGGCGCGTCGGGCGGCCGGCAATTCAAACGAGCTCCGCCCTCAGCCGATCCCGCAGCACGTCTATCGGCCGCGCGCATCCGTCTTCTTCGAAATGCCAAAACGTCCAGCCGTTCATGGACGGCGCGCCGGAAAGCCGCGCCGCCATTTGATGGATCGACCCGGTGGCGTCGTCGGTCACTAACGACCCGTCGACCCGGATCTTCGCCGCCTTTTGCGCCCCGTGGCGCTGCGCGGGCGCAAACAGCGTTTGGCCGGGCGTCAACCATCCACGCTCGAGCAACGCTCCGAACGGGATGCGCGGCGCCGCCCGCTTCGACGCCGTCACCGTGAGGGCCTGTTCGGCGATCGGCTCGGTCGCCGCGATCCGGCGTCTCGCCAATTCGACATAGCGCGGGTCGCGTTCGATCCCGATGAAGCGACGCCCGTACCGTTTCGACACCACCGCGGTGGTCCCAACCCCCAGAAAAGGATCCAGCACGACGTCTCCCGGACGCGTCGTCGCCAGCAGCGCCCGCGCGACAAGAGCCTCGGGCTTCTGCGTGGGATGCGCCTTCGCCGAGGTCCCGTCCCTTAACCGCTCGCTTCCGCTGCAGATCGGAAGCAGCCAGTCCGACCGCATCTGAAGGCCGTCGTTCAGCGACTTGAGCGCATCGTAATTGAAGGTGTATTTTTTTTGGTCGGCCGACTTGACGCACCAAATCAAAGTTTCGTGCGCATTTGTAAAACGCTTGCCGCGAAAGTTCGGCATCGGGTTCGTTTTGCGCCAGATCACGTCGTTCAGGATCCAGAATCCAAGATCTTGCAGCGCGGTCCCGACCCGAAAGATATTGTGATATGACCCAATGACCCAGAGCGCGCCATCGTCTTTCAACACGCGGCGCGATTGCGCCAGCCAGCTGCGCGTGAAGGTGTCGTAAGCTGCGAAATCCTCGAATTGATCCCATTCTTCGGTCACAGCGTCGACACGGCTCTGGTCCGGCCGGCGTAATTCTTGACGAAGTTGCAAGTTGTAAGGCGGATCCGCGAAGATTAAATCCACCGAGCGCGCCGGCAGCGCCGCCATTTCGCGCAAACAGTCGCCGGCGATGACGCGATTGGTCTCGAATTCTCCGTTTGTCGAGAAGGGCACCGATAAACGCATGATGTCCGATCGCCTCGCAAACTTTCGCAACGGCCAAGCCGATGTCGACGCCCAACGTGATTTGGGCGTCGCAGATCTGCGACCGGCGTCGTCGCGCGGGGACGCGTATGCAATTCGCGCGCTTGAGGCTCAGCGGGCCGCCAAGCGACGCAGGGCTCCGAATGTCCGTCGATGATGCGCACAGGGCCCATGGGCGGCAAGCGCCTCGCGATGGGCCGCCGTCGGGTAGCCGGCGTTGCGGTCCCATCCATAAACCGTATACCGCCGGGCGAGGCGCGACATGGCCCGGTCGCGGGTCACTTTGGCGGCGATCGACGCGGCGCCGATCAACGGCGACCGCGCGTCGCCTTTCACATGAGCTTCGGCGGGGCATCCAAGCTCGGGCGGGACCCGCGCGCCGTCGACCAGCGCCAAGTCGGGGCGCGCGCGCAGCCGAGCCGTCGCGCGCCGCATCGCCAAATCGTTGGCCCGCACGATGTTCAACCGCTCGATCTCGCCGACGCTCGCCGCGCCCAGACCGAGATCCGCCTGGCCCGCGCGGACCGCGTCGATCAGGCTTTCGAGAAAGGCTTCGCGCGCTTGCGACGACAGGGATTTCGAGTCCGCTGCTTGGGCGCGCAGCGGACACCTGTCGTGCAGCCACACCGCAGCCGCGACGACCGGCCCGGCGAGCGGACCGCGTCCAGCTTCGTCCACGCCGACGATCCGGAGGCCTTTGCGCCGCCGGCGCGCCAAGACCTCGGGATCGTCGAGAGCCGCGCCCCCGTATCGGCGCGACGCGCGTCCTGCGTCCGCGTTTCTGGGAGCCTCGCTCGGGCGTTTGGATGCCATCGACGGCGCTATGCCCCGGGACGTCCGCGCAGACAAGCGCGTCTGAGCCCGCCGGCGTCGGTCGCGCGGCGGGATCGCCGTCGGACATGCGCGGGCGCTTGCTCAAAGCGGCAGCCTCCGCTGCGCGCCTTCGGGCGGAGCGAACAGATCGGTCCGCAGCGCCGGCGGCCTCTGGGCAAGGCCCAGACGCCGCTTGGTCAGCGCCGCGCGCTGCGCGATCAACATCGCCAACGGCCCCGTTCCGCGCTGTCTGATCGTCCAAGCCGGCTCGTAATCGCGACCATTGTATAAGGACTGCACCGCGCTCAGCACCTTGCGTCTAAAGCCGGGCCGCTTCGCTTGCAGCCAGTCTCGGAACAAGGTTTTCACCTCGAGCGGCAGACGCAGCGTCACGTAATCGGCCCACAGCGCGCCGGCGTCGCGCCCCGCTTCGAAAACCGCCTCCAATTCGTGATCGTTCAGCCCCGGGATGACCGGGCCCATGATCAGCCCGGCCGGCACGCCCGCCTTCCGCAGTCCGGCGATCGCCTCGAGCCGGCGTTGAGGCGTGGCCGCGCGCGGTTCAAGATCGCGCGCCAGAACCCGGTCGAGCGTTGTGACAGACAGCGCCGCGCGCGCGAGCCCCTCTTGGGCCATGTCGCCCAACACATCCGCATCCCGCAGGATGAGCGCGCTTTTTGTCAGCAGCGACACCGGGTGACGCCACGCGCGCAGGGTTTCGAGCACCTCCCGGGTGATCCGCCGCTGGCGCTCAATCGGCTGATAGGGATCGGTGTTCGTCCCGATTGCGACCACACCGGGCCGGTAGCCGCGCCGCCCGAGCGTCTCGGAGAGGCGGGTCGCAGCCTCCGGTTTGGCGAACAAGATCGTCTCAAAATCAAGACCTGGCGACAGCCCCATATACGCGTGGCTTGGCCGCGCGAAGCAATAGACGCAGCCATGTTCGCATCCTCGATACGGATTGATCGAGCGATCGAAGGGCAGGTCTGGCGAACTGTTTCGGCTCAAAATCGCGCGTGCGCGCTCCTCGATCACCTCGGTACGCAAAGAAGCCGGCCGTTCGACGGCGCTCCAGCCGTCGTCGAAAGGCTCTCGCGACACGCGCTCATAGCGCCCGGCCGGATTGCCGACGGCGCCGCGCCCCTTCCGCTGATCGACGCGAACCATGCCGTGCTCCCGACCCATTCCACGGTGATGTGCGTATAATGTTCACTTCATGTCCGCAAGTGTTTTTTTTGATTGACCCGAGGCGCCGATCAGCGTAGCTGTTGGATCAGTCCCGGGATGCGCTCTTTGAACTTGAAAAAACCAGCTGTCGCGTAGGGCCAGGCCGCCTCGTCCCAAGGGCGGAGGGGCTCGACGAGGGCGACGCCGGCCGCGTCGAGCGCGGGGCGTTCGGCGTCGAGCCGGTCGCGGACCCAGCCGACAGGCGCGCGCGGCGTGACGAGTTGTGCGGCGCCGCGGTCCGCCGCCCAGGCCGCGATGTCGCCGACGCCGCCCGTCAAAAGATCGCGCGACGTCGTCGGGCCCAGATCGGCGCGAAACCGCGCCGCCGCGTCCTCGAGCGCGGACCGCTCGAACTCGGCGATCGCGGGCGCGACGTCGGCGTCGGAGCGGGCGGCGCTCAGCGGCGCGATCCCGACTGCGATCGGGGTCAGCGAGGCGATCGTCGCCATCGTCTCCGGGGCGCAATCCTCCTCGGTGAGGAGCAGCGCGGCGGGTTTGTCGGGGTCGGGCCGCGCGGTTCGGGGCGGCGCGGCGGCGGGCGGGGCGTCCGCCGGTTCGGGCAACGGCGTTGCGCGCTCGTCCAACAGGCCGACGGGATTGAAGCGTCCGCCGGAGAACTTGGCGATGTTGGCGGCGCGCGCGACATAGTTTTTGCCCCGGGTCTGAAGACCGGCGACCCAGCGCCATCCGAGCGTGTTCGAAGCGGGATCGCCGTCCAGCAACCGGCGCAAAAACAGATCGGCGCCGAGCCGCCAGGGAAGTCCGAGCGTGAAGATCCAGATCGAGGCGAACCACATCCGAGCGTGATTATGAAGGTAACCGGTTTCGGCGAGCTCCTCGGCCCAGGCGTCGAACGCGTCGATCCCTGTCGCCCCCGCCTCGGCCTTTGCGAGCCGTTTGGTCAGCCCGCGATCCTCAGCCGCGCGCGCGCGGTCCGCCGCGAGCCCGTGTCGATAAGCGGTCCAGACCGAGGGCCGCATTTCGAGCCAGCCCTTCCAATAGGTGCGCCAGAACACCTCTTGGATGAATTTCTCGGCTTTGTCGGCCCCGTGCGCCGACAAAGCCGTCACGACCGCTTCGCGTTCGGTTACGAGCCGGCGGCGGATATAGGGCGACAGCAGCGATACGTTGGCGCGGTCGCCGGGGCCGAGATCGTAATTGCGGCGGGTTTTGTAGACGCGGCCCATGGCCGGCGCGAACGCGGCGAGGCGACGGAGGCCTTCGGTTCGGGTCGCGGGCCAAGTCTGCCGCGACGCCGCGACGGGGTCCAGGTGCTCGTGGGTCATGATCTCGGGCCGATGTGACGGACCCGGTGCGACATGGCGCCGAGGCGGAGGGCGTCAAAGCGCCGCCGCTACCGAGCGCCCGGGCGGGCGGGGTCAATCGGCCGGGGGCGTCGCAGGCAGCGTCTCGGAGGGCGACGCGGGGGCGGGCGCTTGGGGGCTCGTCGAGGCGTCGGGCGCCGCCGCGGTCGGCTGGGGGTCGGGCGCTTCGGCGCCGGCTTCGAGCCCGTCGATCAAGATGCGGTTGGCGAAATAGCGCGCGAGCAGCTCAGGGGCGGCGACGGGCACCGGCGCGCCGCCGCGATCTTCGCCGACCTGAGCGATCGCCGCGCGGATCGCGCTTTTCGCGGTCTCGCCCTGCCGCTCCATGATCTCCACCGCCAGCGCCCGGCGCGCGTCCTCGGGCGCGTGCCGGTCCAACGCGCGATCCGCGTCCGCGGCGCCGACGCCGACCCCGCGCAACGCCGCCGACAAATCCGCCTCGGCGGCCCGGACCGTCCAGTATTGCGCGATCAAGCCGACCACCGGCGCGTCGGGACTGAAGCCGCAGCCGACGGACAGGCGTTGCAGCACCAGCGGGTCGACCCCGGCGATCAATTCGCCCAGATCGATCCGCTCGGAGCGCGCCGCCAGCTCGAGACGCAGCTGGAAATGCGGGTCCAGACGCCGCCAGAGGCAGGGGACCGAGCCGCGCCGCTCGGCCTCGGCCGCGGCAGGATCTGGCGCGGCGGCGCTTTGCTCCTGGGCGATTCCCCCCTGAGGCGCGGCGGCGACCGTCGCGATCAGCGCGGCGGCGCACGCTAAGCGCCTGGTCGGTAAAAGATATCTCGACCGCTCGGTCATTGCTTCGTCCCCGCGACGTTTCGGCTCGCCCCGCCGTTGACCCAGATCAACGGCGCCTCGGGGCGAAATTTCAAGGATCGCCGCACGCATCGCCGATTTCGCTCGGCGAACCGGTCGCGGCGACGCGGCTGGTCGGCGTCTCGACAGACTGGGATGGAAAGGCACGCGCCGAGATGACACTCGATATTCCACTGAGGCTGCGCACGATCGCGCTGCTCTCGCTGCTGGGGCTGGCCGTCGTGGCCACGCTCTTCGCGGCCTCTCGCGCCGTGGACGGCGCCTTTGCGTTTCATATGTTGGTGATCGCCGCGGCCGCGACCACCGGACTGGTCGCCGTGATGCGCCGCGACGCCCAGCCCGCCGATCAGACCCGCTATAACGACGCCGTGGTGCGCGCGGGGGTGATCGCGACGGTGTTCTGGGGCGTGGTCGGCTTTCTGGTGGGCGTGGTCGCGGCGCTGCAGCTGGCCTATCCCGAGCTTAATCTCGGCCTGCCCTGGACCAGCTTTGGTCGGATCCGTCCGCTGCACACCTCGGCGGTGATCTTCGCTTTCGGCGGCAACGCGCTGATCTGCACCTCGTTTTACGTCGTGCAGCGCACCTGCGGCGCTCGCTTGTTTTCGGACGATTTGGCTTGGTTCGTGTTTTGGGGATACCAAACCTTTATCGTTCTGGCGGCGTCGGGTTATGTTCTTGGCGTTACGCAGGGTCGCGAATACGCCGAGCCGGAGTGGCATGTCGATATCTTCCTCACCATTGTGTGGGTCGCTTATTTGGCCGTGTTTGTCGGTACGATACTCAAGCGCAAAGAACCCCACATCTACGTCGCGAATTGGTTTTACCTGAGTTTTATCGTCACCGTCGCGATGTTGCATGTCGTCAATGGCCTGACGATGCCGGTCTCGTTCTTCGGGTCGACGTCTTATTCGGCGTTTTCGGGCGTGCAGGACGCGTTGACGCAGTGGTGGTACGGCCATAACGCGGTCGGGTTTTTCCTGACCGCCGGCTTTCTGGGCATGATGTACTATTTCGTGCCGAAACAAGCCGAGCGGCCTGTCTACAGCTATAAGCTGTCGATCATCCACTTTTGGGCCCTGATCTTCCTGTATATTTGGGCGGGTCCGCACCATCTGCACTATACGGCGCTGCCCGACTGGGCGCAGTATCTGGGCATGATCTTCTCGATCATGCTGTGGATGCCGAGCTGGGGCGGCATGATCAACGGCCTGATGACGCTCTCGGGCGCCTGGGACAAAATCCGGACGGATCCGGTGATCCGCACCATGGTCGTCGCGATCGGTTTCTACGGCATGAGCACCTTTGAAGGCCCGCTGATGTCGATCCGGGCGGTGAACTCGCTCAGCCACTACACCGACTGGACCATCGGCCACGTGCATTCGGGCGCGCTCGGCTGGGTCGGCATGATCACCTTTGGCGCGATCTACTTCCTCACGCCGCGGCTTTGGGGACGTAAGCGCCTGTACTCGCTGGTTTATGTCAGCTGGCACTTCTGGCTCGCGACGATCGGCATCGTGCTCTACGCGGCGGCGATGTGGGTCACCGGCATCATGGAAGGCCTGATGTGGCGCGAGTACGACGACCAAGGCTTCCTGGTCTACAGCTTCGCCGAAACCGTCGAAGCGAAGCATCCGATGTATGTGATCCGGACGCTTGGCGGTGTGCTTTACTTGATCGGCGGGCTGCTGATGGCCTGGAACGTCTACAAAACTATCAAGGGCGACTTGCGCTCGTCGGAGCCTCTTTACGAGCCTGACGCCCAGCAACCCTCGAAGCCCGGCGACAGCGCCGCGATCCCGGCCGAGTGAGGGAGGATATAATGGCTGCTCAAAACAACACGTCCGGATCAGACCAAGGTCCGAGCTCGAAGCCGAAGAAGAAGTCGCTGCTCGCTCGGCACGCGGCGATCGAGAAAAACGTCACGCTCTTGGCGGCGCTCTCGTTCGTCGTCGTCACAGTCGGCGGCTTGGTCGAGATCGCGCCCCTGTTCTACTTGCAGAACACGATCGAAAAGGTCGAGGGCATGCGCCCTTATACGCCGCTCGAATTGGCGGGGCGCAAGATCTACATCCGCGAAGGGTGCTACACTTGCCACAGCCAAATGATCCGTCCAATGCGGGACGAGGTCGAGCGCTACGGCCACTACAGCCTCGCGGCCGAGAGCATGTACGACCATCCGTTCCAATGGGGCTCGAAGCGGACCGGGCCCGATCTGGCCC
>CAZBIG010000113.1:0-1736 GCA_964491865.1 uncultured Neomegalonema sp.
GCCGAAACCGCGGCGCCCGCGACGCCGTCGCCGGCGCGCCCCGGCGGCAGCGCGCCTTGCTCGCCCGCCACCGCGTGCAACTGCTCGAGCACAGCGTCGCGCTCGCCGAACAGCTGAACCTTGCCGCCCTTCAGCACCAGCACCTTGTCGGCCTCGGCGAGCGTCGACGGCCGATGCCCCACGATCGCCAGCGCGACGCCCTCGCTTTTCAAATGCCGCAGCGCCTCGACCAGCGCCGCCTCGCCGGCGCTGTCGAGATTGGCGTTCGGCTCGTCCAGCACCACCAGCCTCGGGTCGCCGAACACGGCGCGCGCCAGGCCGATCCGCTGACGTTGCCCGCCGGACAGGCGGACCCCGCGGCCGCCGATCAGGGTGTCGTACCCGTCGGGCAGCTCCATGATCATCTCATGCGCCTGGGCCAGGACCGCGGCGCGCACCACCGCCTCGTCCTCCGCCTCGGCGAGACGCGCGATGTTTTCGCGGACCGTGCCGTCGAACAGCTCGACGTCCTGCGGCAGAAAGCCGAGATGCGGACCCAGATCGCGCGCGTTCCAGAGCCCGAGACGCACGCCGTCGAGACGCACTTCGCCCTGTCCTTCGGCCGGCCGCGCCAGCCCCACCATGAAGCGGCAGAGCGTGCTTTTTCCGGCCCCGGACGGGCCGATGATGGCCAGCGCCTCGCCCGGCTCGACGGTGAAGGTGACCGACTGCAGGATCGGCTTTCGGGTGCTCGGCGAGACGAAGGTGACCTGATCGAGCGACAGCCGCCCTTCGGGCCGCGGCAGCACGGTCCGCTCGGGCTCGCGCGGATACTCGCGCATGTGCCGCTCGAGCCGCGCATGCGCCATGCGCGCGTCGACGAAGCCCTTCCACGAGCCGATCGCCATTTCGACGGGCGCAAGGGCGCGGCCGAGCAGGATCGACGCGGCGATCATGCCGCCCGCGGTCAGCTCGCCGCCGATCACCAGCCAGGCGCCGAGGCCGAGCACCAGGACCTGCACGAACGACCGGATGAACTTCGTGACGGCGACGACCCCGCCGGCGCGCCCGGCCGCGCTCAGGATCTGTCGATTGGCGGCCGCGTTGCGGTCGAACCACCGGCCGATCACCGCGCCGCCCATGCCCATCGAGCGGACGGTCTCGGCGTTTCGGATCGCGAAGTCGGCGCTGACCATGGCCCCGACCTGGGTCTGCGCCGCCTCGGTCAGCGGGGCGCGGGTGACGTAGTCGTTCACCAGCCCGAGCGCGAGCAGCAGGATCGCCGCCGCCAGCGCCAGCAGGCCGAGCGCGGGGTGCAGCACCCAGATCACCGCGACGAAGACCGGCACCCACGGGCTGTCGAAAAAGCCGATCAGAGCGGGACCGCCGAGGAAATTCTGCACTTTCGTCAGGTCCTGCAGCCGCTGACCGCCGGACGGATCGCCGTCGAGCCGCGCGCGCACGCCGCTGTCGATCAAGCTCGGCCCGAGCCGGTCGCAGAACCAACAGCCGATGCGCGTGGCCATGCTGGTGCGCAGCATGTCGAGCAGGCTCATGAGCAGCAGCGCGACCCCGGCGATCAGCGTCAGCATCAACAGCGTGTCGACGTTCCCGGTCGTCAGCACCCGATCATAGAGCTGCAGCATGTAGATCGGCGTCGTCAGGACGAGCAGATTGATGATCAGGCTGAACACGCCCATGAGCCCAAAGGCGCCGCGGGTCTCTTGCAGCGCCTGCTGCAGGTCGGTCTTGGCGGG
>CAZBIG010000113.1:1836-5270 GCA_964491865.1 uncultured Neomegalonema sp.
GCCCGGCCGCGCCATGGCCCAGCGCGCCGCCATCCCCGGCGCGAGACCGGATGTGACGCCGCGTCATACGCGACCTCGGGTCGCGCGCGGTCAAGGCCTCGGCCGGCCATAAGCCGAAGGGCGGATGGGGGCGCAGGCCTCTACGCCTTTCGGCGCTACGCCTTTCGGCGGCGCCGCGCCCCCGCGCGCCGGCCTCAGGCCATCATGCCGAGCACTGGATCGACGGCGATGTTGTCGACCAGATCACCCGCGTCGAACCCCCCTTGCGTGTCGATGAAGGCCGCGACGGCCGCCGGCTGCAGGAACCCGTCGACCACAGGGCCGAGAAAGACGATCACGCCCGGATCGTTCAAAAGCCCGTCTCCGTTGGCGTCGAACCCGCCGTCGACCTGACCGTCGAGATCGAGATCAACCGCCATCACCGGCGCGGTCACCGGCATGAAGTCGAAGCCGGTTTCGGCGAGCAGGCCCGACAGATCGAGAATGTCCCCGCCCTGATCCGGGCTGCTCGGATCGAAGTTCGAGATCAGCTCGACCCCCGCGATGTCGTCGGCGACGAGCTGGACGATGTCGGTCGCCGGCGCGCCGAAATCGTCGAGGTCGACCTCGTCGACGCCGCCGCCGCTGGCGATGACGTCCCTGCCCCCGCCGGCCAGGATCGTGTCGGACCCGCCGCCGGATTCGAGCGTGTCGTCGCCGACGCCGAACATGAACAGCGCGTCCGAGCCCGCCTCGGTCCGCACCAAATTGTTTCCGCCGAAGTCGAAAACGGTGTTGTCGCCGCCCAGCAGGATCAACTCGTCGTCGCCGGCGAGAAACTCGAGCCCTGGGACCTGCGCCACCCCGTCAGAGATGACATAGTCGTTGTCGGATCCGCCGGTGATGGTGTCCGCCCCACCGGCGTCGCTCACGAGGTTCTGCGCGAGGAAGCCGTTCACATTCACCGGCTCGTCGCCCCCTTGGCCGAGCGTGATCACGTCGGCGCCGACCCCGACCGAGACGCTGTCGAAGTCGTTGCCGCCGGTGATCAGATTGTTCCCGTCGCCCGCGAAGATCGAATTGGCGCCTTCGCCCCCGAGGATCGTGTCGTCGCCGGCGCCGGCGATCAGCAGATCGTCGCCGCCGCCCGCCGAGATCACATTGTCGCCGTCGCCCGCCTCGATCTGATTGTCGCCGCCGATCGTGGTGATGAGATCGTCGCCGTTGCCGGTCAGGATCACGTCATTGCCCCGGCCGGTCGTCACGCGGTCGTTGCCGGAGCTGAAGAGCGGCGCGCCGCTGGCGTCGGTGGCCAGATCGACCTCCCGCAGCATCTGCAGCAGCTCGTCGAAGCCGAGGCCGTTATAGGCGCCGGGGGCCGTGGTCGCGTTCAGGCCGAAGCGCGCGTCGACGGCGTCGGCGAACGCGTCAGCCCCCGGCGCGCCGATCTGCGCCGTGACGTCCGGGTTGCCGCCGCCCAGAAACACGAAATTGTCGCCGTTGCCGGAGTTCACCGAATTGCTGTCGTTGCTGATCGTCACGACGTCGTTGAAGCCCTGGCCGTTCGACACGCCGCTCAGGGTCGGCATCGCGTCGGAACTCAGCACGAGGTCGCCCGCCCCTTGCAGGCTGATCAAGTTCGCGCCGCCGAAAGCGTCGATGAAAATGTCCGCGCCGCGCTGACCAATGAAAAAGTCGCCCTCTCCAGCGGCGCTGGCCTGCCGAAACACCGCGTCATTGCTGCGCGACCCAAAGATCAAAGCCATTGAAGCCTCCTTTGCAACCGATAATCCGCTGGCTGATAACACCAATTCGGACTCGCTTTACTCATTAAACAGGCGGCTTCATCTCGCGCGCCACGAATTTACCTCTAGACACTCTCGAAAAATTCCTCAAATCAGCAAAAGGCTGTCGTCAGAAATGCGCACGACCGAGGGCTCGAAAGGCTTAGGATACCCCTTTCGAATGCGAAACCTTCAAAGGTGTCGAAGTGATCGGCGTCATTTGGTCGAGAACAACGAAAAAGGGCTCGGCGGCACAGCCGCCGAGCCCCGCACCATCTTCGCGCCTTGCGGCCGAAGATTAGTACCAAGCCATCGCGAAGTCGCTCGACGCCGCCTGGGCGTTCGAGAACGAGCTCGACGACACGTACTGAACGGTGTTCGCGAACGACTCGGTGCTCGTGAAGGTGTCGGTGCCCAGAGCGTTGGCGCTCGACTCGGCCAGAGCGGCGTTGCCGTTGATGTGGACGTTCGAGTTGATGTCGTTGTTGGTGTCGTTGTTGAAGTTGGTGTTGATGTTAACGTCCTTCACAACTTTGGTGTTGAAGAACGGAAAAGCCGGGAAGTAGAAGGTCATGTCACTCTCCAAGGTCACGTAGCGAAACAAACGCCACACCACTCCCTCATGTGGCAGGTCACCGTGTGGCCATTTCTTGATGGCAGAGTTTTCTGGCGAGAAACATCTGTAAAAGGTAGAATACGCCCTTCGAACTTGGCGACTGACTGGCAAAAACCGAATGCGTCTTCCGAGAGATCTTGACCCGCCAGGAGCGATCTCATGGCGGGTGCGCGCTCCAAAGGCTGAATTGGACCGGCGCCGAACAAAAAAGCGCGCTCTCGTGAAAGAGCGCGCGCGCGGGTGATCGAGGTCTGCGGATCCAAGCGTCGCCTGGCGCGCAAGGCCCTAGCCGGCGGTGTAGAGGTCGATCACCGCGACCGCGCTGGCCGAACCGCCCGATCCCATGCCGGCCACGGCGAAGGCCGAGCTGACGCCGTTGGTGAGGGAGTTCCCGGCGAGGGCGTAAGCGTCGGCCTCGGCGACGCCGACATTCGCGCCGCCCGGTCCCGACCACAGGCCGCCCGGCGCCCCGAGTCCTCCGGGGCTGACGCCCTCATAGGTCACGACGCCGCCGCTCGAGAGCCCCGTCGACAGGCTGGTCGTCGCCGAAAACGCGGAGACGCCGGCGCCGCCGCCCCAAGTCGAGGACAACGTGGTGGTGACGGCGTAGCCCGACACGCTGGTCTCGACGCCGGTCGCGGCGGCCGCCGCCCCGTCGTAATCGACGGCGTATCCGAACCCGACGCCGGAACTGAAGCCCATCGGGCCGGCGGCGAAGGCCGTAATGTCGACCCCCGCATAGGTGACGTCGCCGGCGGCGACCGCCGCGCCGTCGGCAATTGCGGCGCGCATGTGGGGCGAGATCGTGAGTGTCATGCGTTCTGCTCCAGAATCGGTCGTGTTGGAGCAGATTTTTACGGACCCGCCCCGCTCTCAGACAGGGCGCATCGATCCAATGGTCGAAGGACGGCGTTTGATCGACCAAGGGGATCGGGGTCGCCTTCGGCGTACGCCCAGCGAGAACCCAGGGAGAGCCCAGGGGGAAGCCCAAGGGGGAAGCTGGGGCGGGGGAGCCTGGGGGGAGCCTTGGGGGCGTCTGGGGGGGGCGGCGGCGG